>NZ_SELU01000032.1:0-57695 GCF_006861605.1 Pseudanabaena sp. UWO310
AATGACGGCTATAGCTAAAGCATCTAAACTTTTATTCAAAGATTTAGTCGATATGCTGACTTAAAAAAAGTGCGATCGCTATTTTAGCGATCGCTTAAAAAATTGGAAGAATCTGCTAGAGTGAAAAAGGAAGTAAAAAGAGAGGCTCGATCAGCGATTTAACCAATCTGAAAATTGATAAACAAACAGCTTAAAAATGTAAGTTGGGCCGTGAGTAAAAACATATAGATCACGGCTCGTTTTTTGAAAATTGTGAGAATTAAACCGATCGCTTTGAGATCGATCGTGGGGCCAAAAACGAGAAATGATAACAGCGACCCACCCGTAAAGGTGGAGGCAAAGGACAGCGCAAAAAACGAGTCTACCGTCGAACAGATCGAAACGATCGCCGCCAAAATCATCATCGCCACAATCGAGCTTACAGGTCCCTGTCCCAAATTGAGAATAATATCGCGAGGAACCCAGACCTGAATGATCGCAGCGATCGCACTGCCCATGATGAGGATGGCTCCTAACTCCCGCATTTCGGCAAGAGTATTATCTAAAAGGAGATTTAGGCGATCGGGCAAAGATTTGGTTACGACTTGATTACTAGCAGCAACATAACTCGCCAAATCTAGGGACTGACTGCGATCTTCACCTAAGAAAAATGTTCCCACAGGCACAGCTCCCACCTTCACTTTCGGAGATGGCAACGCGATCGCAATATTGGGTTGTAGGATGGCTCGCAGATCTTTTTGGGTACTAAATACCATCGAAACAATTGTAGCGATCGCGAAAGATAACACAATGCGAAGTACCGCAATTTCAGGCTGATCGCGAAAAGCCGTCCAAGTCGACCAAATCACCACAGGATTGATCGTGGGAGCCGCTAACAAAAAGCTGACCGCAACGGAGATCGGTGCGCCCTGAGAAATCAGCCGCCGCGCCACGGGCACATTGCCGCATTCGCATACAGGAAACATAAATCCTAAGGCGCTACCCGCTAATGCACCTAAAAATGGATTTTTGGGCAGAATTGCAATTAGTTTGCGCTCATCGACAAATATTAATAAAGCTCCAGATAACAAAACCCCCATCAACAAAAATGGCATGGCCTCAACAAGGAGACTCAAAAACAAAGTAAAGGCGCTGAGAATTTGGTTCATAGTTGCGCAGATTCCTAGTCCCAGATCTAAAACCTGCGGCGCACGCGCAGCGTGCGCCGCAGGTTTTAGGGTTTTATATTTAACTAAGCCCACTTAACTTAATAGGCTAATTTTAAGCTTATTAATTATAGGTGTTTTAGCGGCTTCACTATGCTACTTTCGCAAGCTCCTAAAACTACACATTGTGGTTCAAATCTAAGTGCTGCATAGATCCTATCTATAATTTAAGGACATATTAATGGGCAAATCCCCCTAGAGTTTAGAATTTTTGGGAACTCTTCTCGTAAAATGTAATGTTAATGCAGTTAAACTTAGCTTTGCTGCAATGGGTGACGGGACTAAACCATGTACTAATCATGACTAATGCTTAATAGGATGCTTAATAGGACAGCCGCTATGACCGCACAAGATCCGCAATTACCCGCCCCAAAAATCCCCAATGCTTCTAAAATCAACCCACCGAAGCTGGAAGATTATCGGATTCCTGTGTCTCCAGGGTATGCATTGCCTGAAGATCGATATGTCATGTCTGCGCCTGAACTGGGGGGAGAATCAGCAATTTTGGCTGAGTTTGATGCGGCGGCGCGTTCCGATCAATTTTCGATCGCTTTGCAAAAGCTGATTCGTTGTCGGGATAATGTACTGCCCGCCTTACTAGAGCGTCTTGATAGTGATGAGGTTGCTATTTCTAAAAAAGCAGCGATCGCCTTAGGATATTTGCGATCGCCACAGGCGATCGCGCCCCTGATCGCCGCCACCAAAAATCCCCATCGGCAAATACATTGGCAAGCTGCCGCGGCGCTGAGTTGGATTGGTAGTAACGAGGCGATTAGTGCCTTGATCCAGTTGCTACGTCACCCCTCCATTCAAGTTCAAGCCGCCGTAGCAAAGGCTCTCGGTCGCGCCAGTTTACCTGCGGTATCCCCCCTCGTGGAGGCTTTAAAACATAGTGATGATATGGTTAAAGTCCATGCCGCCCATTCCCTCGGACAAATTAGTTCGCCCCTCGCCGTCACTACCCTCATTACCGCACTGGAGCATGGTAGTAAATCGGTTCGTTTTGAGGCAGCTTGGGCGCTCGGACAGATCAAATCACCATTATCCGCCAATTCCCTAGCCAGTTTGCTGACGGACAATGATATTAGCGTTCAATCTCAAGCAGTACAGGCTCTCAAAAATATCGGTGTCCCCGCGATCGCTCCCGTAGCAAGAATGCTCAATAATCATGCTAGCCATACCCGCAGCGTAGCCGCCCGTACCTTAGGGCAAATTGGCATGGAGGAAGTTGTGCCCCTCCTTGCCCAAGTGCTCCGTGATGATGAATACGCCTATGTGCGTTGTGATGCAGCGCTTGCCCTAGGGGAAATTGGTTCCCATGATGCTGTGTTCTATCTTTCTCAAGCCCTTAAGGATCGCGATCGCTCAGTTCGCAGTGCGATTTTGAGAGCCTTAGCACAGATTAATTCTCCCGAAGCACAGGAAGTTTTGCACAATCTAAAGCACAGCGTATCTATCCCCAATTATTCCGTGTCGAATATCAGAGATTTTGGGGACGAATCAGACTTTACCACTATCCAAGGCTAGAAATAGTTACAGCGCTTCGCGCTGCAACTATAGAGAGAGTAACGCCCGCGCAGCGGGCGTTACTCTCTCTATAGTTGCAGTCACTTGAATGAGGACAAACCCCAAGAATTGAGTGGCGGCGCTTCGCGCCGCCACTCAATTCTTGGGGCTTATGTCCTAATATATTTGGCGACAGCTATAGCTCATGATTTCAGTTTTAACTGTTCCACATTCCATAACGCCCCCGATACGCCTGTGCTTCCCGCCAGTGAGGATGGTTGAACGTTCTCAACGCGATCGCGTACCGCAACCAGATAGAGGGGAACCGTTAAATGGATTAAGGGTAGTTGTTCTTGCACTAATTGCTGATATTCAGCATAGATGGCTTTCCGTTTAACCTCATCAAGTTCCTGTGCGCCTTGAATCATGAGACTATGGATTTTCTTTTCCCAATCCGCCACTTCCCTTCCCTCAAAAGGCTTCTCATCACCTACAGGACCTTTGTTAAACATATGCGAATCCCCATCGGTTGCCCAAAGATTAATCGCACTATTTGGTTCCGCACCCCCTGTAAAGCCCAGTAGAGTGGCATCCCATTGTTTCGAGTTATCCAATTTATCGGTAATAATCCGAAAGTCAACGGGATTAAAATCAATTTTCATGCCGATCTTTTCTAGATCGCTTTTAATTTGCGCTCCTAATAATACGCGACCGCCCGCAGGAGCCATCAGCGTAAATCGAACGGGATTATTTTGAGGATCTAGCAATTGTGGTGCGGAATTGCTATCATTGCTCTTGCCATCATTGCTGTATTTATATCCAGCTTGCAAGAGAATTTCCTTGGATTTTTCGGGCTGATAATCGTAAACCTTAAGCCCTTTTTCGGGCGGCAAAAAATAGGGACTAGGAATAGATATCGGTGAATTTTGGGTTTGAGCTAGCCCGCGTGATAGGTTGGTAATCATGGCTTCACGGTTGAGGGCATAGGCGACAGCCCGCCGAAAGTTCACATCATTGAACCACTTAGATTTAATGGGATCGACAAAAGGCTCGTTGGTTTTTGGATTTTTTCCTTTATTCAAGTTGAACATGATAAATGCTTGCCCTGTTGCGGGACCAGCATTGTAGATTTTGTAGTTATCACGTTTTTCAAAACGTTTGAGCAATTGGAAATCTTCCCCCCGCAAGCGATACATATCTAACTCCCGCGAGCGAAACCTGAGTAGCGCCGTATCGGGAGATTCCACAATCTGCATTACAAATTTTTCGATATTGGGAGTTCCCTTTTTCCAATAGTAAGGATTGGGTTTGTAGATGATGCGTTCGGAAGGACGATATTCTTGGATAATATAAGCGCCACTGCCCACCAGTTGATTAACGGGCGTATTGAGAGTCCATGTTTCTAAGAACTTTAGTTTTTTACTATTCGGATTTTCAATGAGGGTGGGCGCAAACACATGTTTGGGTAAAATGCCAATCCCGCCAATGGTGCGGAGAGCTGGGGCGAAGGATTCACTCAGCAAAAAGGAAACTCGGCGATCGTCAAGTTTTTCCACTTTGGGTAGGGTTCCCGATTGCCCCACGCGCAATACATCTCTGCTACCAGAGGGAATCTTTTCATTAAAGAGAATATCTTGATAGGTAAATAGAACATCATCAACGGTTAAAGGCTCACCATCTGACCATTTCAGGTTCGGGCGCAGAGTAAAGATAAGTTGCTTGCCATCCTGTTGAAATTCCCATTTTTCGGCTAGTTCTGGTTCGACTTCTGAAGTGATTTGATTCTCAGAGATTAGTCCAGTGAGGGTGTAGCCAATGGCGATCGCACTATAGGCATCATTGTACAAAACGGGATTAAAGGTTTTGATATCACTATCAAGGGGAACTACCAACCGATTTTTGAGCGCTTCTGGTTCGATCGCACAACCCCAAAGTAACAGCGAACACATACTAATTAATAGTAGTACTAGAACTGCTTTCCATGGTTTAACTTTGGTTTGTTTTTGACTTCTTCTCACGATCGCTCTTGCCCTCTATTTCTTAAACTCTTTAATTCAGATATTTCTTATACCAATTCACGAAAGTGTGACAATACTTTTGTGAATTAAACACCAAACCCAGTAAGGTTTTGAGATTCTCAAAATGGCAACGCCATTTTGGGAATTGGTATTAATCCTTTGGGATTTAATTATTAAGTATAGCTATAGTCGTTAGGACAAAGCCAAAGTGCAATAGAGAGTTGAGCCGCAAAGCGGCTCAACTCTCTATTGCACCAGCAAAACTACAGCATGAACGGCGATCGCCTCTTTTTGACCGATCGCATCCATGCCCTCATTGGTGGTTGCCTTGACGCTAACGCAGTCGATCGGTAAATTCATGGCTTGGGATAGGCGATCGCGCATCGCCTTAATATGGGGCTTGAGCTTTGGGGCTTCTGCAATTACCATGGCATCTAAGTTATTCACCCGCCAGCCCTGCGCCCCAATCAGTTCCTGAACCTGTTGTAATAACATAATGCTATCGGCTCCCGCCCATTGCGGATCGGAGGGGGGAAAATAATGTCCAATATCCCCAAGGGCAAGCGCTCCCAACATGGCATCCATGATCGCATGGGTCAATACATCGGCATCGCTATGTCCCAACAACCCTTTTTCGTAAGGAATTTCGACCCCTCCAAGGATCAAACGGCGATCGCTAACGAGTCGATGCAGGTCATAACCATTACCAATGCGGATATTCATAAATAATTTATTTGGCTTACTAACTACAATCTTAAACCTATTTTTAAACCTATTTTTAACGTGAGTTCGGGATACTTTGCAACGAGCTTGGAGAGAGGGTTTGCTACGCAAACCCTTTCTCCAAGCCCAAAAGTAAAAGCTTTGCTATGCAAAGCTTTTACTTTTGGGCTTTTAAAATTTGCCAACTTAACCCGAAATGACGTTATTTTTGACGTTATTTTTGACGTTATTTTTATGGTTGTCGTCGCTTATCCTCCCCAGAAGAGGACAAGAAGAGAACCAGAAGAGAAGCGTCGAGATCTAAAAGACCAGTGGCGGCGTGAAACGCCGCCACTGGTCTTTTGGGGTTTATGTCCTAGACAAAAATTTCATTACGAGATTGCGAGATTGAGGAATTATTTAAGGTTCCCAGTTTTGACAAATCACCAATATGCCCTATTCTCAATTAGTTTTATAGCTGCCATAATCTAGCTTAGTTTCAAATTACCCTTATGAGCCATCGCCTGCCAAGCAATAAGACTACAGACAAACCCTTTGCAATCTCCAATTTGTGTCACACCCTAGATGGTTGCGTATTAGTTGTCGATGACAATCCCACAAATTTGAGCGTACTGGTCAATTTATTGCGGGATGTAGGATTGCGGGTATTAGTCGCAACTGATGGCGAAAGTGCGATCGAACAGATTGACTATATTAAGCCCGACCTGATTTTGTTAGATGTCATGATGCCTGGTATTGACGGGTTTGAGACTTGCAATCGACTGAAAACGAATCCTGAGACTGCCAAAATTCCGATCGTGTTTATGACAGCTCTTTCGGAAACAGTAGATAAAGTACGGGGGTTATCCTTGGGGGCTGTGGACTATGTAACTAAGCCCTTTGAACATGAAGAGGTTTTAGTAAGGATTCGCACCCATTTAACGATCGCGAAGCAACAGCAAATGATCGAGATCCAAAATCTAGAGCTACAGGCGGAGATCGCCGAACGCAAACGCGCCCAAGACGCTTTAACAATTTTTCTCCATGCTGTTTCCCATGACCTGCGCAATCCAGTCACAGGTCTGCTAATGGTATTGAATAATTTGGCTAAGACTACAGATTCTACCGAAGCAAATATTCCATTGCCCCGAACTACCCTAGAGCGAATGCGCCAAAGTGGCGATCGCCAGTTAGCCCTAATTAATTCATTACTAGAGTCCCATGTAAATGATGTGCATGGAATGTCAATTCATCCAGAACCAGTGGCGATCGCCACAATTATTCAAGCAGCCGTTGCCGATCTGCAACCACTGTTAGAGCAGGAAGATGCTGAGGTAATCTTACAGATTCCGCAGGACTTGCCCTTGGCTTTAGTCGATCCATCGCATACCTGTAGGGTTTTTCAAAACTTACTGGCTAATGCCATTAAACATAATCCACCTAGCCTTAAGCTGACTATTTCCGTGGAAATATCTTTTAATTCTATATATGAGGGGATTGAATATAGCGTTCTATCCCCTCATATGCTTTGTACGGTTGCTGATAATGGGGTGGGGATGACTAGTGAACAAAGCAAAAATCTTTTCGATCTCTATACTCAAGGTAAAACCCAGAATAAATTGCATCGGCGATCGCTCAGTCTAGGGTTAGGGCTGTATATTTGCCGCCAGATCGTGCAAGCTCATGGTGGTGCGATCGGTGTAATCGGCGAACCAAATGTGGGTTCTCGTTTTTGGTTTACCTTACCGATAAATAGTTAATGCCAATTCCCAAAATGGCAACGCCATTTTGGGAATTGGTATTAGTTAGTGGAGGGGTGGAAGTGCTCGTAAATATGTTGGGCTAATTTTTTGCCAATTCCTTCTGTTTCTGCGATCTGCTCGACGGTGGCTTGGCGAATATATTCAACGGAATGAAACTTCTCCAGCAATACTTTCTGGCGATGATGTCCTAAACCTGTAATCTGATCGAGATGTGATCGCTGCATCCTCTGGGTACGTTTTTTGCGGTGAAATGTAATCGCAAAGCGGTGAGCCTCATCGCGCAATCTTCGTAACACCTGTACCCCAGCCCGTTCTGGATCGCCGCCAATCAATGGCTCCGACTGTTCGGGTAAGAAGATCTCTTCCCGTTTTTTGGCAAGGCTAATGACCGTAAGGCGATCGCGTAACCCTAATTTATCAATGATTTTCATCACCGATGAAAGCTGTCCTTTTCCGCCATCAATCATGACGACATCGGGTAAATCATCTTCTGGGGAATTGGGAATTGGGGAATTGGGAATTGGGGAATTGGGAATTGGGGATTGGTAATTGGCGTGATTTTTAAATCTTCGGGCGATAACTTCTGCCAGACTGGCGAAGTCGTCGGAATGCCCCGTTTGAATATCGGGATTGCGGATTTTGTAGTGACGATAATGCTGTTTGGCGGGAATGCCGTCAATAAATACCACTTGACTCGCTACGGCATCCGAGCCTTGAATGTGGGAAATATCATAGCCTTCAATCCGATGGGGAAGACTATCTAGATTGAGAATTTCCGCAAGGTCTTCTAATCCTTGTAAATTGCGATCGCTTTGTTTTTGGATTCGGGCTAATTCATATTGGGCATTGCGTTCTACCATCTCGATGAGTTCGGCTTTAAGCTGGCGTTGGGGGGTGGCGATCGCCACTTTACGCCCCTTGCGATCGCTCAGCCATGACTGCAAGATTTCGACTTCGGGAAGTTCCAATTGGGTATGGACTTCATTGGGAATTTCTACGGAATCACAATTTTGATAGTGAGCCTCTAAAGTCCGTTGCAAGATCGCTTCGGGGGTATCACTCTGACTATCCGCGACAAAAGCCAAACGTCCCACTAAGCGTCCAGCCCTAATCTGAAAAAGCTGGATGCAGGTATGTTGAGCGTCGTAGGCAAGGGCGATCGCATCGCGGGAAACCGTATCATCGGGCAGCGATACTTTCTGATCGGCTCCTAAATTTTTCAACACTTGAATGCGATCGCGGAGATCGGCAGCCTTCTCAAATTCCAAATCTGCGGCAGCAGTTTCCATCTTTGCGGTAAAGGATTCGACCAACTCACTCGACCGCCCCTGAAAGATCATCGCCACTCGCATGACGATCTTCTGATAATCCGCTGGTGAAATCTTTTCCTGACATACTCCAGGACATAAGCCCATGTCATAGTTCAGGCAAGGACGATCCTTAAACATGGGCACAGGTCTTTGCCGTAAGGGAAAAGCGCGTTTGATAATTCCTAAAGTACGTTTGAGATTAAATACATCCACGTAGGGACCATAGTACTTATCCTTTGTGCCGCCCATCCTCCGTTTGCGCGTAATAAAAATGCGTGGATAATCTTCCGACCAAGTGATACAAACGTAAGGATATTTCTTATCGTCTTTGAGAAGAACGTTGTAATAGGGTTGATATTGCTTAATTAGATTGGCTTCGAGGGCAAGGGCTTCGGCTTCGGAGTCAGTAACAATAAATTCGATTTCATGTACTAACTGCACCATCATAGCGATGCGCGGCGATAAGTCCTGACTACTGCGAAAATACGATCGCACTCGATTACGGAGGGCTTTGGATTTGCCAATATAGATCACCCCATCTTGGCGATCGCGCATAAAATAAACCCCTGCTTCCAAAGGGATTTCCTTTAATCGCGCCTGTAGTTTTTCAGGATTTTGCAATAGTGGATCAGTCATAAATCCAATCATATCAAATCCTTATATCGCTGTCGCCATTCGTTTACCTAATACCAATTCACGAAAGTGTGACAACACTTTTGTGAATTAAAAACTAAACCTAGTAAGGGTTTTTAAGTTAAGAAATGGCTACGCCATTTCTTAACTTGGTAATAAGAAGAGAAAGCGGCGCGAAGCGCCGCCTTCTCTTCTTGGGTTTTAATTATGATGATTAGGCGATCGCCAAAATTACTAACTAAAAGTCAGGCTAGCTTCAGGCTAATTTTGGACAAGCAGATGCTGCCAAGCTTGCTGTTGGGCATTGGTGCGCTAAGCATGGCTGCGTAAAGGCTTCATCCAGTTCTGGATCGGTGGGCATTTGTCCAAAGATCATTTTGCAACTGAGGTCTTCAAAGTTGGGGGTCATGGTGAGTGGAATTCCAAACTTCTCGGTAAAAAATACTTGCGTGGGTACTTTACACATATTGACGCACATGCCCACACAGCCACTATCAACCAGATAGCGACATTTTTTAATATGAACTGCCGATGGTTGCGATCGCAGGGTTCCATCTTCCAAATTGATCTCGGCTTCAATAACCTCGCAGGGACCAACTAACCACTCAAACATTTGCGCCGCAAACCATGCATTGAGAACACATACAAGCCTTGTCGGAGAGAAAAAAGTACGGATTGCCCAGAGCGCTGGCGCAGGTACTAAAGATTGCAAGACTTTAGCAACTAGGAGCTGCTGTTCTTGGGCATTACGTCCCTGCATAATTTGTTTTGATAGCTCGACAAAACCCTCGTAGCCCCCTATTTTCGTCCCTTTGCCTAAAGCTTCTGACATTTTCCGAGAAAACAGCCAGATAAACATGCGATCTATAAAATTGTCATTGTATTCATCTCTGACAATGGTTTGTAGGGCTTTAGGCTGCATAGATTCAGTTAAATCAGACTACCAATATTTGCTGTAACGATTTTAACTGAATTTGCAATCATATGGATCCTATGAATGGTGTGAATGGTGGAGCTAGTCCTATCTCAAACGTCTTATGACTTAGCGATCGCTTGATAGAGCAATGGGGATAGATTAAATCTCCTTAAGCATTCAAATTATGCCAAGGGGTTAGAGCGATCGCTTAAACTTCTTGGGGATTAATCACCAACACGCGCACTTTAGAACTAGTTGTGGCAATGTCTTCGTCAACAGGATCGTTTTGATTTTGTTTTAAGTTAAGTTTTAATCCCAGAAATCCCAAGGATTGACAAATAAGTTCGCGGACAATCTCCGAATTCTCACTTAATTCCGACGTAAACACGATTGCATCCATACCACCTAGACTCATCAGCATAGAACCAAGGCAAGATCTCAACCGATGAATGTATATATCTAAGGCTTGTTTTGCTCTAGAGCGCTCTGTATCGATCACAGATGCCACAGATTTTGGATTGTCAGATTTCGTAGAAGTAGTAACTAAACTCGATTCCCTGTCTGCTTCTTGATTGGATGAAGATTGAGGATCATTGTCCTGTCGCATCATCTCATTCAAAACATCAGTATCAATTGAGCCAGAGCTATAGTCGATCATCAAACCTTCTAAAGGGGTAAATCCAGTCGCCGTATCGATAATCTGACCATTATGAATGGCGGCAAGAGAACAACCACTATCCAAATTACAAGTAATCAGTCGTAATTCTCTAATATCTCGCTTTAAGACTTCAGCGGAGCGCTGAGCGCAATAATAGTGAATGCTTTCATTTAGTCCATAATGTCGCTTATCCACTTCTATAGGACTACTAGAGAGGGTAGAGATAGTAGTAGCTAGATTAGCAATAGGAGAAGCAGTTTGAGGTTTATCATCGGTCATGTCATCGTCTTCCTCTAAGAGTGGCTTGACCACAATCTCCTCCCAATCTAAATCAAGCCTTGCACAAATTTCAAAAAATACGTATCGATCAACAGGCTTCCCTGCAAAAAAACGCCAAATCGGCTGCCTTGTTTTGATACCTACTTCCTCGGCAAGATAATCTTGCGTCCAACCTTTATGAGCAAACCGCTTTTTAGCCTGCTTGATACCTGCTGCTGATGCTTTTAATGATCGCTTAGAGATAACAGGAACCCCCTATTCTTAATTTTAGTAATACATATTAATTCTAGCTAAAAGTTAATAGATTCAATGTATATATTTAAAACAAAATCAAACATTTTTGAGCAAATCAAACATTTGTCATTATAGCAACAAAAAAATAGCTAGGACTAATCACAACCCAAAAGGGAAATGGTGATGAGAAGTGCAGCCACCACTTGCCTTTCAGGTCTATGTCCTAAGCAGATATTCCGTTACTACATATAAAAAAGATAGTCATAATATTTTGATTTTTCAAGAGAATTGTTTGATTTTAAAATTAATGTTTGATTTTGACTGACAATCTAAAATTAGTAACTATAAATCAACAAACAAACTGGGATCGACATGGAAGAATTCACCAAGTGACTTCGCTTGCCCTTTACTAATAGTTCTTTTATCGTTAACAACCTCAGAAACCACACCACGAGAGCCAATCACACCTACAAGGTCAGCTTGTCGCAGTCCTCTTTCTTCCATTAAATGTAACAAGATCGAATGAGGTGTTGAAGCCGCTAACTGATAATGTTCATCTTCAAATTTCTCAATCAGTGTTACTAGAAGACGTAGTATCTGTTCTTTCTCTGGAGATAGATTTTCTTCAGCTAGCAGACTTTCTACAATGCTTAAAGCGCGATCGTTTTCTTCTTCTGTAGTAACGCCTTGTATTTGAATGTTGGCTAATGCTCCATTGTTATACATGTTTCTCTAATGCTAACTCAACAAGCCGATCGCATAGTTGCGTAAACGGAATTCCTGAGTACTCCCATAATTTGGGATACATGCTGAGGGATGTGAATCCAGGAAAAGTATTGATTTCATTGATTAATACCGTTCCCGTTGCTTCGACATAGAAAAAGTCAACTCTGGCTAAACCTGAACCAGCCACAGTCTGAAAAGCTTTTACCGCCATTGATTGCACTGCTTGAGTTACATTGTCTGGTAACTTGCTCGGAATAATTAAATCTGCCTTACCTGCGGTGTACTTGGTTTCGTAATCGTAGAAATCACTCGTGAAAGTAATTTCACCGATCGCCGAAGCTTGGGGTTGTTCGTTACCAAGCACCGCACATTCGATCTCGCGAGCCGTTACGCCCTGCTCGATGATGATGCGCGGATCGTAACTGGTCGCCCTAGCGATCGCTTCTTTTAACTGTTGGCGATCGCGTACTTTAGAAATCCCCACCGACGATCCTAGATTAGAAGGCTTCACAAAACAGGGATAGCCAAGAGTCGCCTCGATATGCTCGCTCCATGATTGCTCGTCCTGCTGCCATTGCCAGCGGTTCAGCGCCACATATTTAACCTGAGGCAAGCCCGCATTCGCAAAGATCGCCTTCATCGCAATTTTATCCATGCCCACCGACGAGGCAAGCACGCCATTACCAACATAGGGCTTATGCATCAATTGCAATAGCCCTTGCACTGTTCCATCTTCCCCATTCGGTCCATGCAATACGGGAAACCATAGATCGACTTTTTGCACTTCCGTAGGCAAGAAAAAAGCCGCATCCGTTAATAATTCTGAATCCTGCAAACCTTTGCCAGAATCTAAAACCTGCTGCGATATATCGGGACTGCGCCATGTGCCGTCCCGTTGAATGTAGAAGGGTTGAACCTGATAGCGGGAATTTTGGTTGAGGGCTGAGGCGATCGCTCTTGCCGATGTAATCGATACATCATGTTCGCCCGACTGTCCGCCAAATAACAAGCCGACATAAAGAGGAGACTTTACCGCCAAATCTTGCATACCCGCCATTAGTAAACACCCTCACCAAATTAATCGCAAACTTTTAGTACTGAATACTTTACCTTATTGAGTAGCTATAGCTATAGTCACTTGACTTAGGACAAATCAAACCCCAAGAATTGATTGGCGGCGCTTCGCGCCGCCAATCAATTCTTGGGGTTTATGTCCTAGACTTGGCGACAGCTATAATATCAATTCACCGAAGTGAGACAACACTTCAGTGGATTAAAAACCAAACCCAGTAAGGTTTTGAGATTACCAAAATGGCAACGCCATTTTGGTAATTGGTACAAGACCCTTGCAGATAAAAATGTTCCACCTAGCCAACGTTAACTGAGCAATGTCAGTTCGGGTTAAGTTAGCAAATTTTAAAATCCCAAACGTAAAAGCCTTGCTAAGCAAGGCTTTTACGTTTGGGGTTAGAGAAAGGGTTTGCTACGCAAACCCTTTCTCTAACCCCGTTTCAAATTATCTCGAACTTACTTTTTTTTTAAGCTGCGATCGCCTTTGTTTTAGTACCCAGAGATTCCATTACCAGTTCGGCTAGATCGTTGATAAATATAGGATGACTGTTTAAGGCAGGAACGCGATCGAAATTGTGAATGCCAGCTTCTTCAGCGACTTCTCGATATTCAATGTCAATTTCCTGCAAAGTCTCAATATGTTCCGATACAAAACTAATCGGGACGACCAAAAGATCGTTAATACCGCGCTTAGCCAGATTCTTAATTGCTTCCTCCGTATAGGGTTGCAGCCACTCTACGGGCCCGACACGACTTTGATAGGCGAGGGTGTGGGCATTGTAGCGATGGTAATCACGACGGAGCGCTTTCATGATCCCATCGACACAGTTTTCCATTTCTGACTGATAGGGATCGCCATATTTAGTTACATATTTTACGGGCACACCGTGGGCACTAAAGAAAATATGCACATTCTCAGGTTCAGCAAAACTTTGTAATTTAGCATCAATGAGCTCGTTCATGGCACGAATATAGCCAGCCCGATCGTACCAAGACTTGATCGTAATCTTCTCGATCGCTTGTAGTTCAGGGTCATTCTCCCAGATCTCCTCCAGTTTCTTGATACTCGATCCACTGGTGCTAATGGAATATTGAGGATAGAGCGGCAAGACGACGAGGCGAGTAATGCCGTCTTGCTTGATCTGAGCGATCGCCTCTTCAGTGTAAGGATGCCAGTAGCGCATAGCAACGTAGACTTTGGCATCCACACCGTGACGTTGTAAAACGTTCTCAATGTTTTCACCTTGCTCTCTGGTAATCTGGCGCAGAGGCGAACCACCGCCGATCACGCGGTAATTTTCTTGGCTGATGGGCGCACGACTTGCCGCAATTAGAGAGGCGATCGGCTTTTGCAGAAAGGGGAATGGCAGACGAATGATTTCTGGATCGGCGAAGAGGTTATACAAGAAAAGGTAGACATCTTCTAACTTTTCAGGGCCTCCTAAATTTAACAGTAGTACTCCAACACGACCAGACATAAAACAGTTTCCTAAATTTGATAAATTAATAATTATTAGTTTTAAATAAACTATCGATAGTTAGCGTTAAGGCTCAAAACTGAATAATAACGGAACAATAACTATTGATAAGAAGGCGATACGAGCGGGACATGAACGATATAAATTTCTAAAAGATGGCAAGTTTTTTAGATTTTTTCTGGATTTTTAAGATGGACAAGTTTGTTTAGAGTTGAAATGAGCAAAGCTCAAAGCTAACAAACAATAAAAACAAACGATAAAAATCGCAAATGATGTAAATGATTGTGAATGATATAGATAAAATTTATTAAATAAATTTAAAAATTAAATTTAAAAATTAAATTTAAAATTGGTTTGAAAGCCCAGTCTAAATATTAGGCTAAGCTACATATAAGTATAAGCTTTTATTTTTGGCTACTGGGCTTTAAAGTAGGCTAATAAAAACTATAAATATTCCTCGCATTGCTTATCTAGCCACAGTTTGACGCAGGCTTCAAGTAAATCTATATCCAAAGGCTTTGTCAGATAATCATCACAACCAGAGGCGATCGCTGATTCCTTATCTCCCTTCATCGCATGGGCAGTGACCGCAATGATCGGAATTTTGGCTGTGCGATCGCTTGCCTTGAGTTGTCTTGCCACTTCCCATCCATCGATCTCTGGCAAAGAAAGATCGAGCAAAATGAGATCGGGATGATTTGTTTCTAGCCAATCTAAAGCTGCTTGACCATCTTGGATGCAAGTTACTTGGTAGCCTGAATCTTGAAACACCTGCTCCACCAAAACTTGGTTGTCAGGGGCATCTTCGACCACTAAAATCAGTGGCGAGCGGTTAGGTGCGAGCATAGGTACTGAGCGGTTCTTGAATGAACTTGATATAGAGATGTTTAAAGGTCGATCGCAAAACTCTGGGCATTCCAAAGTCGATCGCCATCATGGTTTCGGGGAGTTTCCAATCAGGACTGCGCAATTGAGCGATCGGATCGCCAATGATGTCAATTGCCTCCAGATCGCTACAAAGTCCCGTGCGAATAGCAGCCGCAACCGTGGGCACATCGAGGGGGTTAACGCCAAGGATCTCCACCATAACGCGATCGAGGGCAAATACATCACAAGAAGCGGCTAAAACACCTAATTCTTTTGGTTCGCCCGTACTAGGACCATTGCCCTCATGTCCGACGATACCGTCTAGAATGGTAAGTTCAGGAGCGATCGCTCTTGCCGTCTCAATCAGCATTTGGGCAAATCTTTCCACATCTTTGCCTGCTTCCATATGCCACCAAGCCTTCATTTTGCCAGGAACGCAACCAAAGAGATTTTTAACGCCAAGGGTGAGGGTGAGTTGCATATGCGATTTAACCTTGGGCAAATTAATCACCACATCCGCATCCATCGCTTCTTTACTGAGACGTAAATGGTGCAGTTCCCCTTCTCCTTCAGTTTCGTAACGTTTACCGTGAAATTCAATAATGGGAAGACCTAGTTCTTCGGCAAGGGGAAATAGACCATTCGCCTTGGCAATTCCCTTCGCACTCCCAAAGGCAGGGCTATCACCTAAAAATGGCTTGCCCCCAGCATCCTGTACCATTTTGGCAACACAATACACTAATTCTGGACGAGTGGTGCATTCCTTGGTAGGACGGGAGCCTGTAAGCAAGTTGGGCTTGAGGAGAACGCGATCGCCTGCTTTGACGATGCTGGACATACCTCCTAGGGGTGCAAGTACTGCTTCTAGCGATCGCATTAGTGACGTAGTTTCATAGCTAGAAGCATGTAAAAGACTGACAGTTGGTTTCATGAATGTTTCTAGAAGGTGAGTAGGTCAGCAAACTACTTAAAAATATAACCTAATACCAAGTTAAGAAATGGTGTAGCCATTTCTTAACTTGAAAAACCTTACTGGGTATGGTTTTTAATTCATAAAAGTGTTGTCATACTTTCGTGAATTGGTATTATAGCTGCCGCCAACTGGATCAGGACATCAAACCCCAAAGAGAGTTGCCGCGCAGAGCGCGGCAACTCTCTTTGGGGTTTTTATTTTGTCCTAACAAAACTGGCAGCAGCTATAGAGTTATTAAAGGGGCGATCGCTAAACTATCGATCTAAAGACGGATTATGGGGGTGCTTCTACAGATCCTAGGCTACTTACGTTAAGATTGGTTAATTAAATCATTCGTTCTTGGCAAGATCGTCTAAGAACAACTCTATCGATGGAGCAGTAGTAGTGAAAAGCAATAATAAAAACGACAATAATAATAAAAAGTGGAAAAATTTTGGTTTATACGCACTGCTAGGCATTGTCGTTATTACCTTGGGGACAACCCTGCTCGATAGTCAACCCGCCGCTCAAGGAGAATGGCGCTATAGCAAGTTACTCGAAGAAGTCCGAAAGAAACCCGCAGGTGTTTCTAGAGTAACCCTCAGTCCCGATCGCACCTTTGCCGAAGCAACTGTTCCTGGAGGACCCGAAGGCAAGCGTAAGGTTCGCGTCAATCTCCCTAACGATCCTGAATTTATTAAAACCCTTAGAGACAACAACGTCGAACTAGATGTTGCTCCCCGTCGCACCGATGGCGCATTGGTGCAAACCCTGAGTAGCTTGATTTTGCCAATTTTGCTTTTAGTCGGACTATTCTTCCTACTACGTCGCGCCCAAGCAGGTCCTGGCAACCAAGCCATGAACTTTGGCAAGTCCCGCGCCCGCGTGCAGATGGAGCCTCAAACCCAAGTCACCTTCACCGATGTGGCTGGTATCGAGCAAGCCAAATTTGAACTTACCGAAGTTGTAGACTTCCTCAAAAATCCCGATCGCTTTACGGCGGTTGGCGCAAAAATTCCTAAGGGAGTATTGCTCGTTGGTCCTCCTGGAACTGGTAAAACCTTACTAGCCCGTGCTGTTGCAGGTGAAGCTGGTGTTCCTTTCTTCAGTATTTCTGGTTCAGAGTTCGTAGAAATGTTCGTCGGGGTCGGTGCATCCCGCGTCCGCGACCTATTCGAGCAAGCCAAAGCCAATGCCCCTTGTATTGTTTTCATCGATGAAATTGATGCCGTCGGTCGTCAGCGTGGTGCTGGGCTCGGTGGTGGTAACGATGAACGCGAACAAACCTTGAACCAATTACTCACCGAAATGGACGGGTTTGAAGGCAATACAGGTATCATCATTGTCGCCGCAACTAATCGCCCCGATGTACTTGATGCTGCACTACTACGTCCAGGTCGTTTCGATCGCCAAGTGGTTGTCGATCGCCCAGACTTCGCAGGTCGTCTCGAAATCCTTGGAGTCCACGCACGTGGCAAGACTCTATCAAAGGATGTCGATCTTGAAAAGATTGCCCGTCGCACTCCCGGATTCACAGGCGCGGATCTTTCTAACCTATTAAATGAAGCCGCAATTCTTGCCGCCCGTCGCAACTTAACCGAAATCTCGATGGATGAAATCAATGATGCCGTTGATCGCGTCTTGGTTGGTCCTGAAAAGAAAGATCGTGTCATGAGCGAAAAGCGCAAAGAATTAGTTGCCTACCATGAAGCAGGGCATGCCCTCGTAGGTGCTTTGATGCCCGACTTTGATGCCATCCAAAAGGTAACCATCATTCCTCGCGGACGCGCTGGTGGTTTGACATGGTTCTTGCCAACTGAAGAGAGAATGCAAAGCCGCGCTTATTTGCAAAATCGAATGGCAGTTGCCCTCGGTGGTCGCATCGCTGAAGAAATCGTCTTTGGTGAAGAGGAAGTGACCACAGGTGCATCCAGCGATCTTCAAGAAGTAGCCTCAGTTGCCCGTCAAATGGTAATGCGTTTCGGTATGAGCGAGAAACTTGGTCCCGTTGCCCTCGGTCGTTCCAATGGCAATATGTTCCTCGGTCGTGACATTGCTGCCGAGCGTGACTTCTCCGAAGAAACCGCCGCAACTATTGATGAGGAAGTGGGAATTTTGGTCAGCGATGCTTACCGTCGCGCCAAACAGCTTCTCGTTGACAATCGTCACGTTCTCGATAAGATTGCCCACGATCTCATCGAACGCGAGACTGTTGATGCTGAAGAGCTGCAACAAATTTTAGAAACCAATGAATTGAAGCTAGCTGCTGCTCTCTAAAGTTTGAAGGTATACCCTAATTTTTCAAAAAATGCAGACATTACAAAGTAATGTCTGCATTTTTGTTTAGATAACGTCAGTTCGGGTTAAGCTGGCAAATTTTGAAAGCCCAAAAGTAAAAGCCTTGCGTAGCAAGGCTTTTACTTTTGGGCTTGGAGAAAGGGTTTGCGTAGCAAAACCTTTCTCCAAGCCAGTTTCAAATTATCCCGAACTCACGTTATGCTAAGTGGCTAGGTATAAGTAAACTTAAAACCTAGAAGAGCGTACCGCCCGCGTAGCGGGCGGTACGCTCTCTGGTTTTGGTTTTGAATTATGCCTAGCTACTTACAACCAACATTGATGTAGGTAAGGGAGAAAAATGGTTTTGCACAGAATCTGAGGCGATCGCTAGTGGTTGGCGGAAAGCACCAAGATAAAATTAGACAAAATCATATCTTGGCAATAAATCATGATGATCTTAGATAAAATCGTTCCTTTTGGGCGTGCAAAAGCGGAATATGAGTTGATGTTTGCGCTTACCGAAAGCGATCGCGCAAAAACGATAATAGGTATCGGTGATGGACCCGCAAGCTTTAATGCGGAGATGACCGCCGCAGGGTATCAAGTCACATCGATCGATCCCATTTATCAATTTACGGGGGCAGAAATTAAAAGCCGCTTTGATGCTTGCATCGATGGCATCATTGAGCAGGTGCGTAACACCCCTAATAATTGGACATGGAATTATCATAAATCTCCTGAAGATTTACGGGCTAATCGGGAAAAAGCGATCGCTTTCTTTCTGGCGGATTTCGAGCGCGGCAAGTCGGAAGGCAGATATCTTAATGCCGAACTCCCAAAACTAGATTTTCGAGACAATCAATTTCAGCTTGCCCTATGCTCGCACTTGCTATTTCTATATTCCGATCACCTCAGCTTTGAATTCCATTTAGACTCGATCCGCGAACTATGTCGCATTGCCGAAGAAGTACGGATTTTTCCATTGTTAACCCTCGCCCAAGCGCGATCGCCTTATATTGATGAAATATGTCCCATCTTAGCCAAAGAAGGTATTAGCTCCGAAATTATTCAAGTAAGCTATGAATTTCAAAAGAATGGAAATCAAGCGATTGTATTTCGACAGTAAAAAGGCTCGCATTGCGAGCCTTTTTACTGTTTTTTGACTATTTATGCGGAACGGGGGACTTGAACCCCCAAGTCTTTCAACACATGTACCTGAAACATGCGCGTCTACCAATTCCGCCAGTTCCGCAACTGGTGTTTTTGCGCCTTTTGTGCCCTGTGATTAACTTTACGTTTAAAGCTGGGCTCTTAGCTAGCGTGTTACAAGCACCTACTTTCTAACTCGCAGTTACTTAGTTTCCTGTAAAGATCGCACAATGTCAATCAGCAAAACTAAAAAAGCCAAAATTACTCAAAATAGTTATTGCTAAAGTGTTAACGCCCAGCCCCAAAGATAAGTGGTGGCGCATTGCGCCACCACTTATACCAATTCCCAAAATGGCAACGCCATTTTGGGAATCTCAAAACCTTACTGGGTTTGGCGTTTAATTCACAAAAGTGTTGTCACACTTTCGTGAATTGGTATTATCTTTGGGGATTGGAGTTATACGATACAATCTACACTAAAGCGATGGGAATACCGCTCTATAGGGCTAGCGATTTTGTCAATAATCTTGTATCTTAGATTTGTAGCCAAGAAGACTGAACTCAAACAAGAAATAAAAATATGACACTGCGTTTAGGCGATACCGTACCCGATTTTACTCAAGACTCCACCGAAGGCAATATTAACTTTCATGAGTGGATCGGCGATAGCTGGGCAATTTTGTTCTCTCACCCCAAAGACTTTACCCCAGTTTGCACTACTGAGTTAGGCACTGTGGCTAAACTAAAAGGCGAATTTGATAAGCGTAATATCAAAGCTATTGCCTTGAGCGTTGATGGCGTTGAATCCCATAAAGGCTGGGTAGGTGACATTGAGGAAACTCAAAATACAACCCTTAATTATCCGATTATTGCTGATGAAGATCGCAAAGTTTCAGACCTCTATGGCATGATTCATCCTAATTCGGCAACTGGTAATACCCTAACGGTGCGATCGGTTTTTATCATCGATCCCAACAAAAAACTTCGTCTTACCTTGACCTATCCTGCTAGCACGGGTCGTAATTTTGATGAAATTTTACGTGTAGTCGATTCCTTGCAACTGACCGATAACTACAGTGTTGCCACACCTGCAAACTGGAAAGATGGTGATGATGTGATTATCGTTCCTTCTGTTTCCGATGAAGCCGCTAAAGAGAAATTCCCTAAAGGTTTCAATCCTGTTAAGCCCTACTTGCGCCTGACTCCTCAGCCTAACAAGTAAACCTATATAGCGCTTTTCAAGCAAGCGAGGTACAGAGTTTTTTGTCCCCGCCTTCGGCGAGGACAAAAAACTGACAAATTCTCAAAGCTCAAAAGTAAAAGCCTTGCTAGGCAAGGCTTTTACTTTTGAGCTTTGAGAAAGGGTTTGCATAGCAAACCCTTTCTCAAAGCCAGTTTCAAATTATCCCGAACTCACGTTATACCAATTCCAAAAATGGCAACGCCATTTTTGGAATCTCAAAACCTTACGGGGTTTGTTTTTTAATTCACTGAAGTGAGACAACACTTCTGTGAATTGGTATTACTTAAGTAGTTCGGCATAATTAAAAATCAAAACCAAAGAGCATACCGCCCGCACAGCGGGCGGTATGCTCTTCTAGATTTTAAGTTTACTTATGCCTAGCTACTTAATAAAGATATTGAAGATAATAAAGACAAACTTAAATTCAAGAAAGAAAAGCTAGCATTTAAAGCCATTCTCTTTCTTTATATTCCGATCGCTTTAACGGTTCCCATAAAAAAAGATAAAGCAGGCTTAGCCTGCTTTATCTTTTTTTAATGTTTACCAGCTTTCGTCTTCGACAGCCGTTTTATCCCAAATTTCTAAATCTAGCTCTTCTAGATAAATAATTCCACTTTGGATCTGTTGAGTTGTTCCAGTTAGTTCTAGAGTGAACCAGCCGTCATCTTCTGGGTTTTCGCCAAGGAGAGCAGCAATAATGGTCACAATTAGCCCATGTTCACATGAGAGGCGGGAGATAATAGGTTCTCCGAAGCAACTTCTCGGAACGCGCATAGCGATGCGTGTTGTCGTTCGTCGCTTTTCCTCTGTATTTACAGTAGCTCTGGAATCGATGCATTCCGCCGCTAGCATTGAAATATCTCCAGTGCAAATGTCTTAATGTTTTGACATTTATTATCATAGCTAAAGTTTTAAAGGACTGGAAGTGACTTAGGTCACTAAATTTATAAAGAGATCTGAGTAGCTGCGCCTAATTAAAGAATAACGTTAAAACCTGTAGCACTTACTGAGATTAGGTTACAGATTTTTTGGTCTTATATTTAATTGCGCCTAGTTACTTATCTAGTTACTTATCAAGGGCTATATGGGTTTGTATATCTGGATAAAAAAGTATAAATTTACACCTCAGACGATAACTATGAATAGTAATACAGCTTACGATCGCATTTATGAAATTGTACGAAAGATTCCTAGAGGTCAGGTGGCGACCTACGGGCAGATTGCCGAATTATCTAATTTGGCAGGAAAAGCGCGTTTAGTCGGCTATGCCTTATTCCGAGTGCAAAATGCCGATGTTCCTTGGCAGCGGGTCATAAATGCGAAGGGAGAGATATCCCTATCGCCTTTGCGGATGGGGACGGACTACTTACAGCGATCGCTCCTTGAAAGTGAGGGAATTATTTTTAGCGATACTGGCAAAATCGATCTGCGAAAATATCAATGGCGACCCCAACCCTAAAAAGATGCCCGTTCTAAGCAACGCAAAGCATTGTAATTCCTGTTTTGCGTTTGGAATTTGTCCTAACATGATAGGCTACAGCTATATTTGTAAATCATGACTACTGCGACTTTACTGGTTTCTTGTCCCGATCAAAAAGGCTTGGTTGCGAAGATTTCGGACTGGGTATTTTCCCATGGTGGGAATATTCTCCATGCCGATCAACATGCTGATAGCACAGCGGGCTTATTCTTAATGCGGGTGGAATGGGATTTAGAAAACTTCGATCTCGCGAGATCGGAGATCGACCCGACTTTTGAGAAGTTAGCGACGGAAATTCAGGCTAAATGGAGTATCCAGTTTTCTGATTACGTGCGACGTATTGCCATCTTTGTTTCTAAGCAGGATCATTGTCTTTACGATCTGATTTTGCGGCAGCGATCGCATGAACTTTCTGCCACTATCCCTGTCGTCATTAGCAATCATCCAGATCTGGAAAAAGTAGCCCATAACTTTGGCATTAATTACCATCACATTGCCATCTCCCCTAATAATAAATTGGAACAAGAGAAGCAGCAGTTAGCCCTTCTCAAACAATACAAAATTGATTTGGTGGTATTAGCGAAATACATGCAGGTTTTAAGCCCTGATTTTCTCGCTGAGTTTCCCCAAGTAATTAATATTCATCACTCGTTTTTACCTGCCTTTGCGGGAGCTAATCCCTATCACCGAGCCTATAAACGAGGCGTAAAAATTATTGGAGCGACGGCTCATTATGTCACGGATGAACTGGATGAAGGACCTATTATCGAACAGGATGTCATTCGAGTTTCCCATCGTGATTCGGTAACTGATCTGATTCGTAAGGGGAAAGATCTCGAAAGGATTGTCTTGGCAAGGGCTGTCCGCCAACATTTGCAAAATCGCGTGCTAATTTACGGACAATCGGCAAACTCGGATTTAGGATTGCGAACGGTCGTCTTTGATTAGACTGGATTGCTCGCCGATTCGTGTTATCAGCTACAGTCACGATCTCGTTTATAGCTCACAATAGTTTCGATAATTCCATGGGTAGCGATCGCGATCGCCTATAGCCAATGAAACCCCGCATTATCGTCTGTGGTCTAGATCGAACGGGTTACAAAGTTTTAAGCCTGCTCAAACAGCAAGGTTGTTTTGTCATTGGCATCCACGATCGACCGATCCATCAGGCTGATGCGGAAATTGTCATTGGCGATCTTGCGGCAGCAGAGACTTTAATTGCCGCAGGTATAAGGGATGCACAGACCTTGATTTTGGCGGGAGCCGATGAAACTCGCAATTTAACAATTTTAATGCAGGCAAGGGTTCTCAATCCCCATGTACGGATTATTAACCGATTGTTTAATTCCAGTCTAGGGGTAAGGCTAGATTTGACACTGCCCAATCATCTAACGATGAGCGTGGCGGCTCTCGCTGCGCCTGTCTTTGCTTTTAGTGCTATGGGCAATCGAGCGATCGGGCAACTGCGGCTGTTTGCTCAGACTTGGCCAATTCATGAAGAGTACATTGATGAGCGCCATGCTTGGTTGGGTAAGCCATTATCGGGGTTTTGGGAAGATCGATCGCGGATGTTGATTTATTATCTGCCCAGCGATGAGAGCAAGGTCGATCTGGTGAGTGCGGTGCTTGACGGTCGGACTTTGCAATTAGGCGATCGCCTTTTATTAGGGACACAGCCCAACGTACGCAATGCATCCCGCCCAGTGTTGCAAAAGATCGCCAAGATATTCATGGGCGCTCGGCAATTTCACGAACATGGGCAAGAGGTTTTATTTACAGCGATCGCTTTACTATTAACTATTTTTTCGGCAACCTTGGTATATACCAGTTTGCAGATCGGTATTCCGTTTGTGGATGCCCTCTATTTCTCGGTTGGGATGATTACAGGGGCAGGAGGGAACGAGCAGGTAGTCGAACATGCTACCGATAACCTCAAGGTTTTTACAATTATCATGATGTTGATTGGTACGACGGCGATCGGGATTTTTTATGCAATTTTAAATGATTTTATTTTGGGGTCGCGCTTGAGGAATTTCTGGGACGCGGCAAGAGTTCCCCAGCACAATCACATCATTATCTGTGGTTTGGGAAGTGTCGGTGTGCAGACAGCTTTACAGCTAGTCAGCTATGGTTACGAAGTGATTGCGATCGAACGCGATCTGAATAATCGTTTTTTAGATACCTTGCGATCGCAGAATATCCCTGTCATTCATGGCGATGCCAGCCTACCCACCACACTCAAGGCAGCTAATCTCGATCAAGCCGAAAGTCTGCTTGCCGTAACCAGTAACGATACCGAAAATCTGGAAATCGCCCTAAATGCTAAGGGAATAGCTCCCAATTGTCGAGTAGTGGTGCGTTATGACGATCCGTACCATGCAAGGATGGCGCAGGAAGTATTCGATTTTGAAGCGGTTCTGAGCCCTCCCGAAATTGCCGCTCCTGCCTTTGCTGCTTCAGCTCTCGGCGGTCGTATTTTAGGTAATGGCATTGTGGCGGATAGTCTATGGGTAGCGATCGCCACAATGATTACCCCCAATCATCCATTCTGTGGTAAGCCTGTCCGCGAGGCATCCGCAACTGCGGATTTTGTTCCGCTTTATATCGAAACTGCTTCCCAAACTATCCATGGATGGAATCTCTTAGAATCTTCCTTAAATGCAGGTGATATTCTCTATTTGACTATCCCCGCCGCAAAATTAGAACAGTTATGGCGCGTTACTCCTTTTCAAGTTGCCGTTAGCTAAGATTTATAGCAGTATAGAGATTGATATCTTAAAAAATTCAAGAGTATATGAAAACTAGCAAAAAAGCATACAACTATACAGTGCTTCTAGAAAAGGAAGAAGATGGAGGTTATCACGCTTTTTGTCCCGTTCTCAGAGGTTGTCATTCTCAGGGGGATACTTTTGAAGAGGCGATCGCTAATATTACGGAAGCAATTGAGCTATATATTGAAAGTTTAATAGCTGATAGTCAGCCTATCCCTACAGAAAATTTAATTGTCAAACCTTTGAGTGTTTTGGTATGAGCAACTTTCCAAGTGTTAAGGCTAAGGAGTTTATAAGAGTTATCGAAAAGTTGGGGCTTTATTTCGATCGCCAAAAAGGAAGTCATGCTATTTATAAAAATATTTAGGGAAAAAGAGTTGTTGTTCCAATTCATTCTGGAAAAGATATCAAGCAAGGTACTTTAATGGGAATGATTCAAGATATTGATATTGACAAAGAGACTTTTTTCAAATTACTAGAGGAATAATAGCGATCGCCTCTCACCACCCCAACCCCGATCGCTTATTTTTCAACATCAAACAGCGATCGCCCCTCATCATCCATAATGCCCGATCGCCTATTTTTCAACATCAAACAGCGATCGACAAATCTGTATATTTTATTTTGAGACTGATTAGCTATAATATTAGCGATAATTTTGCTAAAGAGGATCAAAGCTATGACTAGTCGTGAGCAGCTTATCCAAGAACTTACAGAGGTTCCAGATGAGTTAGTAAAAGTAGTTTTAGATTTTTTACATCGGGTTAAGACAACACGCATTCATCATCCTCTAGCTAAATTTGCGGGTATCTTGAGTGATGCTGAGGCAGATGATTTACAGAATGTAATTAGAGCTGATTGCCGTCAGGTAGATGTAAATGAGTGGTGAAATTGCTTTAGATACTTCTGTTGCAGTTCGTTTTCTGAATGGCGATCCTGAAGTTGTCCCAAGGGTTTTAGCATTGCCAGAAATATTTTTGTCAGTTATTGTTGCGGGAGAGTTATTGTTTGGTGCTGAGAACTCTACTCGCGCATTAAAAAATTTACCTCGCTATTTGGAGTTTATTGAGGCTTGTGTAGTTGTTCCTATTGAGAGAAGAACGGCGGTTGTTTATGCACAAACCCGTTTGGCTTTGAAGCGAAAAGGGCGACCAATTCCGATGAATGATGTTTGGATTGCAGCGCATTGTTTGGAGCGGGGGTGGGTGCTTGTGACTGATGATTCAGATTTTGATTATGTGGATGGTTTGGTGATAGAGCATTGGTAAGGATCGCCTCTCACCACCCCAACCCCGATCGCCTATTTTTCAACATCAAACAGCGATCGTCCCTCATCATCCATAAAGCCCGATCGCCTATTTCTCAACATCAAACAGCGATCGCCCCCTCATCACCCAAAACCCGATCGCCTAAATCTCAAATCAAACAGCGATCGCCTCCAGCACAAAATTTTTGGATGAACTTGTATTGACAACGTAAATACGCGTTGACTAAAATACAACGTATGGATGTGTGTTTTGTACTGAACGGGATTAAATTCGTTTGGAATGAGGAGAAGGCTCGAATTAATCCTATTAATCATGATGGTGTGACATTTCAGCAAGCTACTGAAGCCTTTTTTGATCCATTTCTAGTAGTAGTTGATGCAAGTCGTAATGATGAGGAGCGAGATGCTGTGATTGGTTTAGATAAATGATGGAATCTTCTTTACGTTGTTTATGTTGAACGGGAGAACGATTTAGTTCGGATTATTTCTGCAAGAAAGGCAACACGCAAGGAGCATGAATATTATGAAAACTGAAGCTTTAAAAAAACGATTGGATCGAAATCGTCCGATGGCAACGGTGACAATCCGTATTCCTGAGGATGTAATTGAAGATTTGAAAAAAGTTGCACCATTGTTAGGATTTTCTGGATATCAGCCTTTAGTTCGTGCTTATATTGGTCAAGGGCTTCGGGCTGATCTTGAGAGACTGGATGGAGACTCTGTTTCTATATTTATTGAGAGTTTAAAGCGTCACGGCGTGAGTGATGAGGTGATTCGTGACGCTTTGAGTGAAGTTGTTTAAAATCAAACAGCGATCGCTCCTCATCACAAAAAAAACGATTGCCTATTCCCTCACGTCAACAGCGATCATCCCCTCACCATACATAAACCCGATCGCCTCTCAGCAAGTATGTTAATCTAAGTTAGATTGATGATTTAAGCAAAGGTAAAGTATGGATACTTTAGCGGAAACATTAAGTGTAAGATTAGCCAAATGGCAACAAGATATTGCTGAATTGGCGAGACAGTTCATTTTGGAAATAATTGATTTAGCTGATCGAGATGCGTTAGATATTTTGCGATCGCGTTCTGTGGAACAAGAGGTATTGGATTTGCTGGATGAATATTAAGTAGGGTGAAGTTTGGTTAGCGGATTTAGGGATATCTGCAAAGACTCGTCCTGTTGTCATTGTTTCTCGTTATGATGCAAATCCTCCGCGAGTTTTAGTGATTTATGTTCCTCTGACGACTTAGTATAGAAATAGTGAGTATGAGGTCGTACTTCCTAACTTGAAGTTTCTCAATCAATCATCTATAGCTAATGTTCAGGGTATTGCTTCTATTCCTTCGGCAAGATTAGAACGCAAGTTGGGAGATTTGCCAAGTGATGTAATGTTACAAATCAAGCAAGCGATTATTTTTGCAATGGATTTAAGTTTGTAAGGCAGCGATCGCTGGTTGGCGATCACCTTACTAATTTGTATTTACAATTACGTTAGAATTAATGCAAAACAAGTAGTAGAGCCGTAATGTTATGCAAATAAAAGAACTCACTACCGAACAGTTTCGTTTACTAGTTCGTGAAGTTGTAATTGAAGTGTTAGAAGAATATATCGATCTAGATGAAGGGAAGAAGTTAAAAACAGCAGTTGTGGAGCGTTTATTACGACAACAACTGCAACCAGCTGTTATTCCTGCGGCTCAAGCTATGCAATCATTGGGACTTAATTGGGATGAGCTATAGTATTGATTTCACTTCTGAGGCGATCGCTGATCTTGCAAAGATTGACCGCACTAATCAAATACGAATAGCTCGTAAAATCAAGTGGTTAGGCGAGAATTTTGAACAAATTACGCCTCTATCGCTTTCTGGCAATTTATCAAGCTTTTTTAAGCTCCGTGTTGGTGATTATCGGGTTATTTATGCGATCGCGTAATCACAAAAAAGTGTGACTATCCATCAGGTCGGACATCGCAGAGAAATTTATGATTAGGTGAGCGATCGCCTATTCCCCCAACAACAAACAGTGATCGCCCCTCATCACCACATAAAACCCGATCGCCTAAATCTCCACATCAAACAGCGATCTCAATTTATGTTCAGTCTATTCTTCGTAATGTCCACCGATGGCAATGATGTATATATTTTCGTCATCAAAACTGTAGACTAGCCTATCTTTATCAGATATTCGGCGCGAGTAATATCCAGCTAATTCATATTTCAATGCTTCAGGTTTTCCAGTTCTTTGTGTGGGATCGCCTTTTTGCATTTCTTTGAGAATATTAAACAGTTTTTTGTGAATGGGTTTATTAGTTTCTCTCAAATATTCGTATGTTTGCAGGGTATCTTCATGAAATACGACTGAGCGCATGATGCTTCTGTTTGTGGGTTTCGATTAGTAGTTGAATTTGTGTAATTAGTTCTGGATTATTCAGGATGTAGTCGAAATCGAGAGAGAGATTTGCTTGGCTAGGGTTCGATTTTTTAGAATTATGCTTGAACTGCCTGATCTGTTGCATTAAGCGCGGGTTACTCAGGACATATTCGGTTTCTTGGTGAGTATCCATAGGTCTTAATAAAGTTTATAATCTACAGCTACATTTCTAGCATATCTGATATGTCGTTGAATAGCGATCGCCTCTCACCATCCAAAATCCGATCGCCTATTCCCCACATCAAACAGCGATCGCCTCTCATCACTCACAAAACCAGATCGCCTATTGCCCCACATCAAACAGCGATCGCCTCTCTCCACCCACAAAACCCGATCGCCATTTCCCCACATCAACCAGCGATCGCCCTCTCACAATCCACAAAACCAGATCGCCTATTCCCTCCAATCAAACAGCGATCACCATAGTCTAAATGCTAAACTTTATTCTCAAGAAATGAGTTGTCTAAAGTATGTCCAATGAAAGCTATATATGAAATTCGTATGGGATGAAGTTAAAAGGCAAAGCAACCTAAAAAAGCACGCTATCGATTTTGTGAATGCTGAAAAAGTCTTTACTGGTTCGACATTTACGTTTGAAGATAACCGTGAAAACTATGGAGAACAGCGTTGGGTAACACTTGGACTCTTAGGCATGAGAGTCTTTGTTATCGTACATACTGAAACCGAAGATGAAATCTGTATTATTTCCATGCGCGAGGCAAACAAAAATGAACAACTTCTCTTCTTCAGAAACCTCTAACGATCGTGGAGAATATCCCGAAGTAACACAAGCAGATTTAGATCGGGCTAAGTTTCGTATTGCACTTAAACCTATGCCACGCAAGCAAAGTATCACTATTTCTTTAGATGCCAATCTCATTGAGTATTTTAAATTGAAGGCGGGAGAATTTGGCTATCAAAATCTGATTAATGAAGTTTTACGTCAAGCTAAGGAGCAGGAAGAATCGGGAAAAGTTTTACAATAAACTATTAAATCAAAGCATGATCGTCCCTCAACACCTAAAACCCGATCGCCCCTCATCATCACCCAACACCCAATCGCCTATTCCCAAAATCAACCAGCGATCGCCCATCACCAACAACAAAACCCGATCGCCTATCCCCTCAACATCTAAACAGCGATCGCCATTGTCACCACCCACAAAACCCGATCGCCTATTTCTCCACCAAACAGCGATCGCCCCCTCAACACCCACAAAACCCGATCGCCTATTCCCTCAAATCAAACAGCGATCGCCCCTCATCACCCAACACTCGATCGCCTATTTCCCACATCAAACAGCGATCGCCTCTCAACACCACAAACCCGATCGCCTAAACTCCACATCAAACAACGATCGCCCCTCAAACTCAAAACCCGATCGCCTATTTCCCCAAATCAAACAACGATCGCCCCACACCACCCACAAAACCGATCGCCTATCACCCAAAATCAAACAACGATCACCTCTCACCACCCATAAAACCCGATCGCCTATTTCTCCACATCAAACAGCGATCGCCCCCCATCACCCACAAAACCTGATCGCCTATTCCCTCAACACCAAACAGCGATCGCCCTCACCAACCACAAAACCCAATCGCCTATTTCCCCTAAATCAAACAGCGATCGCTCCCTCAACACCCACAAACCTGATCGCCTATCAATCAATAAAAATCACCAGACTCTCGGTTGTAAATTTTGACTATTGGCAATAATCACAGAATCTCCTGCGGGTTCGATTAAAAATAGTCCTTCTTGTGTTGCATATTCATCTGCCTTTTCATCAATTTTGATTCCTGCTACAGCTCCGTAAACTTTGTAGTTTTTGTATTTGGGAAATGCTTCTTTAAATCTTGCTAGTACTTCTAAAAATCGCTTCACATTGCGAATTTCTAAGTGGGACTTCACTTCAATTGCTACTATTTCATTACCATTTTCTACTAGAATATCAATTTCCATTGAGCCTCGATCATCATCTCCTTTCACGCGCATGGCAGTGTAATGAACGTCAATTCCATGTTCTCTAAAAATTCTAGCGGCGGCAGGTTTGATTAGGTTTTCGACAAATTCTGCCCATCGGCTGGTTAGTCCTCCAACTTGTTTGTTAGTTTGTTCAATTTGTTTATTAGTTTGTTCAATAGTCTTTCGGAGTTCCGCCATTTCTAGTTCGGCTTGGTGCTGATATTCTTGGCGTTGTTGTTCGCTTTCGCGGAAGAGGGCGAAGATATCGTCTAGGGTGATAGTGTTGTCGGACATAGTATTTATAGGATTAATTGTTGTGTAAGTATTTTAGCAATTAAGCTAGGATTTTGCGATCGCCTATTCCCTCAAATCAACCAGCGATCGCCCCTCAAACTCAAAACCCGATCGCCTATTTCCCACATCAAACAGCTATCTCCAATTAGTGAATTGTTTATAATTGTTGTTAGTGGTTTATCTGACGTGAAGGGTTTATCAAATGGGGAAATCAAACTGGCGATCATTTGAAGAGGCTCGTGCTTTTGTGCATCAACTTCAGTTAAAAAATAGACAGGAATGGAGAGATTGGATAAAAAGCGAATTAAGACCTGATGATATTCCTACTAATCCTTCTAGAGTCTATAAAGATAGTGGATGGATTGATTTAGGTGATTGGTTAGGTAATGGGACGATAGCCTCAATTAATCGCAGTTATCGTTCATTTGAGGAAGCTCGCACTTTTGTACGTCAACTTCAGTTAAAAAATCTAAAAGAATGGTGCGCTTGGAGAAAAACTGAAGACAAGCCATTAGATATCCCAACTAATCCACACACAGTTTATAAAGATAAAGGTTGGATAGATTTAGGTGACTGGCTTGGCACTGGTACGGTTGCACCATTTAATCGTAATTATCGTTCGTTTGAGGAGGCTAGGACTTTTGTTCATCAATTCCAATTTAAAAATCATAAGGAATGGTCAGACTGGATAAAAACTGATGCTAAACCTGAAGATATTCCTGCAAATCCATCATTAGTTTATAAGGAAAGTGGCTGGAAGGGTTTTGGTGATTGGCTGGGGAACAATACAGTTGCTACTCAAAATCGTATTTATCTACCGTTTGAAGAAGCTCGTACTTTTGTGAGTTCGCTTGATATAAAAAGTCGAAACGAATGGGGCAACTGGGCTAAAACTCAGTCAAGACCTGAGAACATTCCTAAAGCCCCTTCTTTGGTATATAAAGATAAAGGTTGGAGTGGTTGGGGAGACTGGCTTGGCACAGGGGCGATTGCTAATTTTAATCGTATTTATCGACCTTTTGAAGAAGCTCGTACATTTGTGCGTCAACTTCAATTAAAAAATGATAAGGAATGGTCAGATTGGGTAAAAAGTGATGCAAAGCCCGATGATATTCCTGCTAATCCAGCATTAGTTTATAAAGATAATGGATGGATTAGTTTGGGAGACTGGCTTGGTACAGGAACTATTGCAACGTTTCAGAGAGTTTATCGACCATTTGAAGAAGCTCGTGCTTTTGTGCATCAACTTCAATTAAAAAATCAAGAAGAATGGTTGGACTGGATAAAAAGTGGTGCAAAACCTGATGATATTCCTGCTAAACCTTCACGCACATACAAAGATCAAGGTTGGGCTGGATTGGGTGATTGGCTTGGTACAGGTACGATTGCACTATTTAATCGTATTTATCGACCTTTTGAAGAAGCTCGTGCATTTGTACATGAACTTCAGTTAAAGAATCAAGAAGAATGGTTGGATTGGGTGAAAAGTGATGCAAAACCTAATGATATTCCTGCTAGTCCATTAGTAGTTTATAGAGATAAAGGTTGGGTTAGTCTTGGAGACTGGCTTGGCAATGGTACGATTGCCACTCGAAATCGTATTTATCTACCTTTTGAAGAAGCTCGTACTTTTGCACGACAACTTAAGCTAAACCGTAAGGATGAATGGTTATCTTGGGCGAAAAGTGAGTTTCGTCCTGAGAATATTCCATCTGATCCAGTTGGAACCTACAAAAATAAGGGATGGCTAGGTTGGGGTGATTGGCTAGGAATTATCAATCGATGGGAATCGAATGCTATTTTGAGCTTTTTGTATAGTTTAAAACCTGTTTTGCATAGCTTGGAGGCATCAGAGCTATATTCGATCATGAGACAAAACGGCATGATTGATTCTATTGGTAATGGCAGAAAGAATGCTGAACTTCTCAAGAGGATCAAAGATCTATGTTCATCAAACGATTTAGCATCTGATTGTCACAGCCTAATCACCCATATAGAAGAGGAACTCGGCAAGGCAATTAGTGAAACATCTGACACTCAATTTGATGATTTTCTAGAGCGTAATGACTCAGATTATATTGAAGAAATAGAAACTAATTTAGTCCCTGATGAAGTTGAAAATACTGATACTGAACTACCACAACTAAAATCCTTTGACTCATTAAAAGCAGTCGATTTACTTGTAGAAGCAGGAATCACCTCAGATTATGAAACCATCGAATTTTTAATCTGCAATCGCGTTAGCGCCCTATGGCAAACCTGCCTAAACAACGACCCCACCTTTGACCTAGACCGACTTCGTAACGAAACAGGCGGCACATACTTTCAGACAATCCGCGATCGCTTCCTCAGTCAACACGATGGCGCAGCAAACCTCACCATACCCAACGGCTATAACTTCCCATATCCACCCAACCTGATGCAACGCCTCACCGCCTATCGCATCTACACGGAAAGAAGGATCGGCAACTGGTCAGGAGTTGGCGCAGGGAAAACCATATCCGCCATCTTTGCCAGTCGCGTCATTAACGCCAAATTCACAATCATCATCGCCTTTAACAGCACCATCGAAGGATGGGCAACAGCGATCGCCCAAGTCTATCCCGACAGCATCATTTACCAAAAAGAACGCGGTGAAATCAGCGTAGATCGCAACCAACATAACTATCTCATCCTCAACTTCGAGAAATTCCAACAACCCTACTCCGCCGAACTTGTCGGCAACATCCTCAACCATCACCAGATCGATTTTGTCGTCATCGATGAAATCCAAAACGTCAAACAACGCGATCCCAATCCCAACAAAGAAAGCAAACGCCGCAAAACCCTTAACTCCCTACTCTCCGAAGCATCCCGTCAAAACCCTGAACTCTGCGTCTTAGGCATGAGCGCCACACCCGTAATCAACAACCTCTACGAAGCCAAAGCACTGCTAGAAATGACAAGGGGCGAAAAATTTGAAGAATTGAAAACCTTCAGCACGATCGCCAATGCCCTCGCCATGCACGAAAAACTGATGCTTCATGGCATCCGCTATCGTCCCAATTACAAGATTGCGATCGCCGAAAGCTTTCCCGAAATCTCAGGCTCACATCTACGCCCCCAACTCATCACCGCCATCAAAACCAGCCCCCTCGCTGTTGAGCAAATCCTTCTCTCAGCCAAAATCGACACGATCATCGCCCATATCAAAACAGGAACCCTCATCTATACCCACTATGTCGATGGCATGGTCGAACCACTCCGCAAAGCGATCGCCGCCGCAGGTTACAAGGTGGGCTTATACACAGGCGTAGAAGACACCAAAGAACGTGATTCTGCTAAAGAGAAATTCATCGCTAGAGAAATCGACATTCTCATCGGCACGGCTCCCATCGGCACAGGCGTAGATGGACTGCAATATGTATGCGATCGCCTGATTATCGCTAGCCTTCCTTGGACTCATGCCGAATACGAGCAACTAGTCGGGCGCATCTATCGCCAAAAATCATCCTTCAATAAAGTAGAAGTAATCATTCCCCAAGTCATCCTCGACCATCAAGGCTATATCTGGTCATGGGATCGCCAATACCGATGGAGTCGCATCCAATGGAAAAAATCCCTCGCTGACACCGCGATCGATGGCGTAATTCCCAAGGGCGAACTCGCATCAGAAAAGGTCGTACTCCAAAAAGCAGGAGAAGCCCTACAAACATGGATTGATCGCGTCGAAAGTGGCGAAATCTATGAAATCAACCGAGAAGAATTGCGCGTCCCCTTACCCGAAGCGATCGCCAAAATCCTGCAACGCCGCTTTGGTGACTTCTCGGCGATGAACAACCGATTCAATAATTCCTACAGCCAAACCACAGGCGATCGCCTCAAAGCCAACCCCGAAGAATGGTATCAATACCACCACCTCTATCGCGCCGCCCGTGAAACATGGCAAGAAATCCCCTACGAAAAAATTGCCGAGAAACTTCAAAACTACACCAATCTCCAGATCGGTGACTTCGGCTGCGGTGAAGCCAAACTAGCCGAACTACTTCCCAATCACCAAGTCCATTCCTTCGACCACATCGCCATCAACCCAAAAGTACAAGCCTGTGACATCTCCCATACCCCTCTCCCCGATGCAACCCTCGATGTCGCTATCTTTTCTCTATCTCTCATGGGCTTGAACTATGCTGACTATCTCCAAGAAGCCCATCGCACCCTCAAAGGCGGCGGCAGTCTCCTCATTGCTGAACCCATCAGCCGATGGACAGACAAAAAACAAGAATTGCTAGATTTGATCACCAGTTTAGGATTTACCATTGTCAAAGAGCAAACAAGCGATCGCTTCTTCTACATCAATGCTACCAAACCGCTTATCACCTTAATTTGATTGTGCTAGGCTAAATATGCTTTGCTTTTAACAGTGATAGAGATGTCAACCAATAGCCCAACAATATTTGCAGAAGAATTAGCCAACGAGCTAGACAAAATACCTGAACAATATTGGTCAAACCTCTTACAGATTATTCGCTTATTTCGTGAAAGCGTTACGCCAGAATCAGAAAGCCATTCTCAAGATCCTGCAATTATCGAAGCCATTGAAGATTTAGGGCTTGTCCATGCCATGCTAGAAGTCAAGGATGAAAAGCCTCTTAGTCTCCAAGAAGCGCTTGCTGAAATGGAAAGAGAATGAACGTTAATTATCTTCCTAGCTTTCTTAAAGAACTTAAAGCTCTCAAAAGTACACCTTACTTCAAACCCATAAACAGCCTTGTATTTGATGAGATTCCCAAACTTTCTGGGTTGGCAGATATCAAAAATGTCAAAAAGCTACAGGGATATGAAAATGCGTATCGAATCAAAATAGGGGATTATCGAATTGGTGTGATCTTTGAAGGCGAAACCGTCACATTTTGTAGAGTCTTGCATCGCAAAGAAATTTATCGCTATTTCCCATAAACTAAATCTCTTGTTGCCGCGTAAGCAATACAGGCTTTAAAATCTTCTCGCGTTAGATCGGGAAAAATAATCTTCGGCAATCATCACAATGCTTGCTCTAGCTTACTAATCTTAACTAAGAGATCTTTTCGCAACTCACATAAACTAAACCACTCAAACAGATCCATCTCATCCCCTAATACTCCTGATTCAAATTGTTCTTGAAACTGACGAGAATCAAGACTATAGTTCTGTTCAAACTTACTAATATCACGGTCATAAACAGCTAATTTCTGCCGATGACGATTTAACATTACACTAAGTAATTGACTTAGAATCCGATCTAACTCATTGCGATCGCTACAATTTGCACTAAGTAACTCTAATTTGTCTAATGTATTCATGGCATACACACATAACTAAACTTAGATCGATATAGCCTTTTTAACATTATATCAACAGTAATTTTTCCTATAAAAAAGGCGGCGCAAACGCCGCCTTTTTTAATTTCTACTCTACACCTTCAATGCGGTCTTCGAGTTCTTGATAGAGTTCACGCAATCTATCGAGATTCTCTTCACTGGTTTCCCAATAGCCGCGACCATTGACTTCTAGCAGAGTGCCAACAATCTTACGGAACGAATTGGGGTTGAGATTTTTGAGGCGATCGCACATCTCTTTATCGTTCACATAGACATCATTGACATCTTCGTAAACCCAGTTATCCACTGCGCCAGCCGTTGCCGACCAGCCCATTGTGTTCACAAGGCGCTTGGAGATTTCGCGCACACCTTCGTAACCACTCTTGAGCATTCCTTCATACCATTTAGGATTGAGAATCTTGGTGCGGGTATCGAGGCGGACAGTCTCAGTCAAGGTGCGAACTTGAGCATTGGCTGTCGTGGTGTCGGCAATGAAAGAGGCAGGTTTCTTGCCATCCTTACGGAGACTGCCAACGAGCTTGGTGGGGTCAGAGTCGAAGTAGTGGGATACATCGGTGAGACTGATTTCTGAGGAGTCCAAGTTTTGGAAGGTCATGTCAACGGTCTTCAGGGAGGCTTCGTAAAGCTGACGCTGTTGGGTATTGCTGACATTGCCACCAAAGGCGAAGGACTTACGCGATAGATACATCTGTTGCAATTCTTCTTCGTTTTCCCATGTGCTATTTTCCACAGCGAGGTTAACGTTGGAGGAATAGGAACCCGATGAGTTACTAAATACACGGGTAGCCGCTTGGCTAATGGTTAAGCCAAACTCCTCGGCTTGGGCGATCGCGTGTTTCCTTACAAAGTTCATTTCCAAAGGCTCATCGGCTTCGGCTGCCATCCGCACGGCGCGATCGATCAAGTCCATTTGATTCACGAATAAATCGCGGAATACGCCAGAGCAATTAACGACGACATCGACGCGGGGGCGACCCAATTCTTCGAGAGGAGTTAACTCTAAACGATTGATGCGACCGAGGGCATCGGGCATGGGCTTCACGCCGATCATGCAGAGAACTTGAGCGAGGGATTCGCCGTAGGTCTTGATGTTGTCGGTTCCCCACAGTACGACCGCGATCGTTTCGGGATAAACTCCATTGTTATCTTGGCGCTGACGCTCTAAAAGGCGATCAACGACGGTTTTCGCCGCCTGTACCGCCGCACTCGTCGGAATCGAGTTGGGGTCGAGGGCATGCATATTCTTGCCTGTAGGCAGTACCAAAGGATTGCGGATGGGGTCTCCACCTGGACTCGGCAAGATATAGTCACCCTCAAGGGCGCGAATCAATCCACCCAGTTCGTTGTCGGCAACGATTTGCTTGAGACAGAACTCTAGGAATTCAAAGAGAGGCTTGATGTCATCTTTATTGACATTGGGATAGCCATTCTCTTGGAAAACTTCAATCCAAGGTTCGGTTTTGCCCATTCTAAAGAAGTTGAGAACGGAGAGTTTGGAAACTCTGCCATCGTCATCAGCTTTAGCTTTGACTAATGCGCCTACAGATTTATTAGCGATCGCCCGAATGTTTGCCAAGAGTTCCACATCGGCGTAAATACCCTTGTCGCTGGATTTGTAAAGCTGTTCGATATCGCGTCCGATGCTTTCACAGATGATTCTCAAAAGCGACTTCATCTTGTCTTCGGGGCGATCGAAACTAGCAATACTGGTCAACACATCGGTGACATCTTCAACTTTGGGAGGCTCACCGACAACGTGCAGCCCGCAAGGGAGAACGCGGGACTCGATTTCCATCAGTTTGTTGTAAACCTGACCGATGACGTTATCACGTTCTTCGAGGGACATTTCCTTGGCATCCTGTTCAGGAAGTTCCACATCCTTATCGAGATTTACCAAGCGCACCTTGTCCATGATCGTATTGGTGATTTGCACGCCACGACTTCCTAAGCGCAGATCCTTATAGGAACCGATCAGTTCGCTTAGTTCCTGCAAGTTGCGGCTCAAGCCTGCATTTTCAGGTGCTGGGGTAATGTAGCTGATGATCGTGGCATAACCGCGACGTTTAGCGATCGTTGCTTCCGATGGGTTATTGACCGCATAGTAGTAGATATTAGGCAATGCACCAATTAAGCTGTCGGGGAAGCATTCGCCCGACATACCTACCTGTTTGCCAGGCATAAACTCCATCGAGCCGTGAGTCCCGAAGTGAAGCACGGCATCGGCTCCCCAAACATGGTTGAGATAGGTGTAGTAAGCGACGAAACCGTGATGGGGTGAGGCAGATTTGCTAAAAAGCAAACGCATAGGGTCGCCTTCATATCCAAAGGTCGGTTGCACGCCAACGAAGATATTTCCGTATTGCTTACCGTAAATGATCAGGTTCTGACCGTCGGAATTGAGATGTCCTGGAGCGGGTCCCCATTGCTCGATAATGCGATCGACATAGGGCGTATTCTCTTCGTATTCCCTCACTGACATTCGATAGGCAACATTTAATTCTGGGCTGCCAACCATTGCTTCGGGGTTATGCAGAATTTCAGACATCATGTCATGGGAGGTCTTTGGCAATCCTTGCACATCATAGCCATTGTTGCCGAGAGCTTCCACTACTTTATGAATGGAAGAAAAAACATCTAAGTAAGCAGCCGTACCGATGTTGCCCTTGTCGGGAGGGAAGCTAAAGATGGTGATGGCGAGTTTCTTCTCATGGCGAGGCTTGCGGCGGAGATTTGCCCATTTAATCGCCCGACTTGCAATCGTTTCTAAGCGATCGCCAATGGCATGGGAACGACCTGTCGCGCTGTCGCGACCAGAGAGCACGATCGGATCGAGTCCTCCATCCAGCTCTGGCAAGGCGACCTGTAGGGCTACTTGGACTGGATGCAAACCGAGATCGCTATCTTGCCATTCTTCCGTGGTTTGGAAGACGAGAGGTAAAGCGACCATGTAGGGACGATTGAGCTTTTCGAGGGCTTCGATCGCCTTCGGGTGATCTTGCTTTGCAGGTCCTCCAACTAAAGCAAATCCAGTAAGGGAAACCACACTATCGACGATTGCCCGATCCTTTTGCTTGGGATCGTAAAAATATTCCTCTACTGCCTTCGAGAAATCTAGTCCACCATTGAATACAGAAATCACCCTTGCGCCCATGGATTCCAATTCCTGCACCATCGCCACATAATGCGCGTCATCGCCCGTGACGAGGTGCGTTCTTGCCATCAGTAAACCCACGCATGGGGCGAGGGGATCTTTCATCTCTTCGGGAATATCGGTACGGGCGTTAAACCAGTTTAAATATTCGGCGGTACTCTCGAACATTTTGGGGGCGAGGGGATGCCATAGCCCCATATCCAAGTAGGTAACGGGATCTTTAATTTGCAGAGGAGCGGCTCCACGCTCTTTTGCGCGGGCTTTGACCGTTGGCAGGTAATTTTGTGCCAACATCAACAAAAAGTTTTCGAGATTTTCCGTCGATCCCCCCAACCAATACTGGAAGCTCAACATAAAGTTGCGCGCATCCTGAGCCTTGTCCATCGGCATATACTTGAGAATCTTCGGCAGGGTTTGGACGACCTTGAGCATACTGTCTTGAAAAGAACTGCCCGATTTCTCTTTACGCTTCCGCATGAACTGGGCGATCGCACTTTTCGACTGCCCCAGATTTTCCATACTGAAACTACCCATCTTATTGAGGCGCATCACCTCTGGCATCGAGGGGAAGACCACGCAAGCCGATAGGCGATCGCGGTGGGGTTGAACGGCAAGGGCGATCTTGGTCGCCAGATCGTCAATAAAAATTAACGAAGCAATGAATATATCGGCTGCGGCAATATCCTCTTTGAAGGACTCGTAATTTTCTGGACTTCGTAGCTCTTCGATTAAATAGCCATTTACCTCGATCGCCAGATGAGGGTTGTTTTTGTTGATTGACTTTACAGCCGCCGACATAGCGCTCTGATATTGGGGTTCAAGCACTACATAGACCAACTTCATTAAGACCCGACCCTGTAGAGTTTCGGGAATGATACGTCTACCAGATAATGTTGCGATCGGTGGCACAGAAGTGAACATGCAGTCTCCTTAAATTACTGTCCTGATTTTTTGGGGATTGTATATATTGCGTTTGGTTATTTGTTGCTTGAACTGTTACAGGATGTAACAATTAGCAATTAAAGATTTATACCTATTCACTATTTAATACCAGACAACCATTGCCGTGGTTGATTTTGGGCAATAAATGCAATAATTTGAAATTGATTTGTTTACATATTGTTACACTTCTTCATCTTTATGACGAGTAAATGTAAATTTTTCTTAAATCTCTTTAACTTTAGTAAGGAATTGCTCCATATATAGTCGTCGCCAAGTGTATTAGGACATAAACCGCAAGAATTGAGTGGCGGCGCTTCGTGCCGCCACTCAATTCTTGCGGTTTGATTTGTCCTCATTCAAGTGACTGTAGCTATATCACAAGGCAGCATTAAGGGCCGCATTATCGGATCTCCAAGAGCATACTAGGGAGCATAGAGGTGCTTTGCCCTGCTATGCTCCTTGGTGGCGATCGCCACTAACTCAAACATTGCGTTAGCTATGATGTTGAGGATATTTGAGCTAAAATCGTGCTTGTACCCAGCTCACTACAAGCCCAAAACTTGAAGGAAATCGCTATGACATGGCAGCAACCTGCAACACCTCTGCATCGATTTTATAGTTGTTTACCTTATCTCTTGCCGTTATCAGCGGGCGTAATTTATGGAGCTGTCCTCTTTCAACAGTTCCCTATTCTTCTATTTCCCTTTTTCCCGTTTATCTGGTTGTATGGCAATGTCTTAGCATTTCCCCTAGTTCCCGTACTTGGCTTGACGGGAGAATTTTTTCTGTTTATGGGGCTTTTCTTTTTGGTGGTAAGGGATGCCCGCGTTCCTCATTTCGTGCGGTTCAATACGATGCAGGCTTTACTAATGCAGATAGCGTTGTTTATCGCTCAACTTCTCTTTCAGTTAGTCGAGCAGATATCTAGCGATGCATTACCATCGGTAATTAATGCGACTATTGCTAATACCATCTTTATCGGCACAACCCTATTAGCTGGTTACGCGATTTATCATAGTATTAAAGGCGAGTATTCCGATATTCCTACTCTCTCACAAGCTGCTTCATTTCAGTGCGAATTATAATCAGTGCGAATATTCAGTACAAATATTCAGTGCGAATATTCAGTGCGAATTATAGATAGATTTAATCGGTTCATACCCCCATACTGAACTCAATAAACCCAAACGATTTAGAAACCAAACATGATTTATGGTACGACGTAGTTCAGTCAGTTATTTAGATCGGCTATACGCGAGCTTAACTTACCTATTACCGATCGCCGCAGTTGTGATATTCGGGGCATTCTTGTTTATTCAATTTCCGCCATTGTTAATCGTTTTTTTGCCAGTGATCAAACTCAACCAAATTTTGTCAATTTCAATTATTGATTTTATTTCGATTCGGTTTGTCACTTGGTTCTGTGTATTTATTTTTGTAGTTAGAAGCTATAAGGTCAACCATTTTACGCGCTTTAATGCGATGCAAGCTTTGCTATTAGATATTGTAGTGGCTCTGGTCGGAGCGATCGCTGAGTTGTTATCCGTAATCTTGGGCAAGGTGGCTTTTTTCCCCTTTTTATTACAAATTATCGCTAGTGTTACTTTTTTGGGCATTACGGCTGCATTTGCCTATTCCGTATTTCAATGCATACGCGGCAAGTATGCCGAAATGCCTGTGATTTCTGATGTTGCCTACTATCAAGTACGTTAAAAACCAAAAAAACTGTAGCGCACGCGCAGCGTGCGCTACAGTTTTTTTGGTTTTTTATAGCTATCGCTAAATGTAAACCCCAAGAATTGAGTGGCGGCGCGAAGCGCCGCCACTCAATTCTTGGGGTTTGATTTGTCCTCATTCAAGTGACTGTAGCTATATGTGAGATTAGCCGATACAAATCTTTCAATTCCTGCATAGTCTTGATGGACTTGGATATTGCTATAGCTACCGTTGACCTGTAAAAGCGATCGCACAGTTTCCGCTTGTCCAGACATCATTTCCACAATCCAAAGTCCGCCAGAAATTAAATATTCTGGTGCAGCATTGACTAAATTCCGAATATCATCAAGCCCATCTTTACCACCATCAAGAGCTGAATGGGGTTCGTGATTGGTAACTTCAGGCTGTAGCTTTAAAACTTCATGGCTGGGGATGTAGGGGGGGTTAGAAACAACTGCCGCTAGCTTATTTTGCAAATTTAATTTGGCTAAGGGTTCAAACCAACTCCCATGATGAAATTGAATTTGCTGACCATGTTTATCGGCATTAATTTGCGCAATTTCTAAGGCGGATTCACTCAGATCGATGGCATGAATTTGCGCTTGGGGGAAATGTTTGGCTAAAGCGATCGCGATCGCGCCGCTACCCGTGCCTAAATCTACCCAAATTCCATTATGGTAAGTCTCAGCTTGACTACTTTGAGCCACCAACTCCGCCACAAGATCAATGATTAATTCCGTTTCTGGACGGGGAATTAAAACGGCAGGAGTGACTGCTAGTTCTAAATCGCGCCATGTTACAGAGCCCGTTAAATATTGCACTGGTACCCGATCGCTTAATCTTTGATGCCAGAGGCGATCGAGATTAGCCAAGGCTGAGGGTGTAATTTTTTGCGTGATATTTGGCGATCGTAATCTTAAGTCCAGTTTATCTAACTGCGTTTGTCGTAATACGAGCCAATCTAATTCATAAACGGGAACATCATGTTGTTTGGCTGCTAATAAATTGCGATCGTACCATTCCCAGAAATTCATAACTTAATTTTTTCATATGTTATAACAAAAGGCTCGCTTAGCGAGCCTTTTCCTTACTTTTTCCGTTTATTCATATCTGCGAGATAAGCCCGTTGGTAATTGAGATAGCTACTATGCCATTCTTGAAAACGGCGATCGCCATCACGTACCAACATTTGACGATACTTTTCCGAAGAAATATATTCCTTTGTATTTGACATAAAGCATGTCCACTAAATTTAACTTGATTTCATCTAAGTAGTTATACCAATTCACGAAAGTGTGACAACACTTTTGTGAATTATAGCTACAGTCACTTGAATTAGGACAAATCAAAACCCAAGAATTAATTGGCGGCGCGAAGCGCCGCCAATTAATTCTTGGGTTTTATGTCCTAAAGAAGCAATTAGTTTTTAAAGCTTTGCCTTGGCAATCCTTTACAGCTTGACCACAAAGGCATCCGTTACGCCTTGAATATGCACGACTTCATCTAGCAAACCACTAGGTAAGGGATCGTCAATATTCAAGACCATGACGGCTTCACCGCGCACCATGCGACGACCGACTTGCATACTGGCGATATTGACATTGAAATTGCCAAGGAGAGAGCCCAGTCTGCCAATGATGCCAGGCATATCGCGGTGCAGGGTCAAGAGCATATAGTGCGTAGGCGCAACGTTGATTGGGAAATCATTAATGCTAGTAATCCGAATTTCGGACTTACCAAGCAATGCACCAGTTACGGACTGTTGACCTTGGCTACCATGGGCGGTGAGATGAATCGAACCACTGTAGTCTTCTACGGAAGGATCGCGGGTTTCGGTAACGTGAATGCCGCGTTCCTTGGCTTCAATACTGGCATTAACAAAATTAACGCGCTCGCGCAGAGCAGGAGTGAGCAAGCCTTTAAGAGCCGCTACCACGATTGGCTGGCTTTCGCTGTTAGCAATTTCACCTTGGAGCTTGACGTTGAGCGTATCCACACGTCCTCCCGCCAGTTGTCCGACCAGATTGCCCAGCATCTCGGCAAGTTGGAGGTAGGGCTTGAGTTTTTGCCATACATCGGGACGCAGCCCAGGAATGTTAACAGCCGATCGCGCTGGTAAACCAAGCAAGACATCGCGAATCTGCTCAGCTACGTCAACGGCTACGTTAGTTTGAGCTTCTTCGGTAGATGCACCGAGGTGAGGAGTCAAGATTACATTAGCTCCGAGTTCACGTAAGCCCGATTCCGCTTCAAGGGGTTCGTTTTCAAATACGTCAAGGGCAATGCCGCCGACTTTACCACTCTTAATGGCCGCGGCGATCGCCACTTCGTCGATGATCCCGCCCCTAGCGCAGTTGATGATTCGGACACCATCCTTCATAATCGCTACGCGATCGGCATTAATTAAGTGATGGGTTTCTTTCGTTTTTGGCAAATGGAGCGTGATGTAATCGGCTTCACGCAACAAAATTTCCAGTTCTACTAAATGTACGCCCAGTTTCTCCGCACGCTCTGCGGTTAGGAATGGATCGTAGGCAAGAATGCGCATTCCTAGAGCCTTAGCAACGGTAGCGACATGGGAGCCGATTTTTCCTAAACCGAGAATACCAAGCGTTTTTTTATAAACTTCAACGCCAGTAAAACTCTTACGATCCCATTTACCACCTTTAAGAGATTGGTTTGCCGCAGGGATAAAGCGGGAGAGCGACATCATCATCGCGATCGTATGTTCGGCGGCGGCGATCGTATTGCCTTCAGGGGAGTTGACAACCACGATCCCCATGCGAGTGGCGGTAGGAACGTCTACGTTATCGACCCCAACACCAGCACGACCGATGATTTTGAGGTTTTTGCCAGCTTCGACTGCTTCTTTGGTGAGTTTGGTGCCAGAGCGAATCATGATCGCATCGTATTCAGGAAGAATTTGGATCAGCTCTTCAGGGCTGAGGGTGGTTTTTACGTCAACGGTGGCGACTTGAGAAAGGATATCGATACCAACTTGATCGATGGGGTCAGAAACGAGAACTTTGGGCATAACGATTAAAAAATGTACCAGTGCCTATAGCGGAAAGTTTGCGGCTACGCTCTAAATCCTAAACGCACTTGAATTAACTCAAAATAAATGCAAGATAAACGCCAGATATCACGCAGCTTAGACACACTAAGACGGCAATAATTGCTTACATCAATAATATTAAAGCAAAAATGAACGCTCCCGCATTTCGTCAACACTTGGCAACACCTAAAAGAGAGAGGTTCGTTTAAAATCAAGCCTCTTTGAGAGCAATAAAGAGAGCCGTAGTGCTTAGCACTACGGCTCTCTTTAGGGTTTTATGACTGTAATTTCAAAATACCTCGCAGCTCACCTGCACGATTAGCTTTGGTGTGAAGATCGACGTATAATCCACCACTGTTCAAAGCTTGGAGCTGTTCGGAGGTGAGTTTGTATTCACCTTTAAGCCCACCACTTAAGCCATTGGGATTAACGGTAACTTGCAAAGCATACTGGAAAGCTCCGTTAGCAGTAGGTGCGCCTTTGTGAATATGTACGCCCGATGTAATGTTGGGATTGGGAGGTACTAAAGGATCTGTGGCATAGTCTCGTAAGGGGCTACTTAGATCGTAAAAACCACCACGGACAATCAAGCGATCGCCATTAAGGGCTGCTCCTACGACACCCGCCGCCGCTGTCGATACGGCATTTGGGTAGATTTCATCCCCTGTCAAAATTGCTGCAAAGCGAGTGAAGGTATAACTTTGACCGATCGATGTTTGTTCGGCGATTAGTTCAGCTTCGGCTTGGTGCTGATAATTTATAGCGGTATCAATTAGCTGAGGGTTAACCGCTGCAAGATTTACGGAATGGGCGGGAGCGCTAATATTGATGGCAAATAAACAGACACAAATACTAAGAACTAGACTGGATAAGAATTTCTGTGGCTTTCTGAGAAACTGAATCATAGTTGTTTAACGCGTTCAAAAAATGTTTTTGCCTTAAGTAGCCGTACATAATTAAAAGCCTGAGACAAAACCTGTGGCACAAACACAGCCTATACCACAGGTTTTTGGATTTTATATTTTGTGCCTAGCTACTTAAATCACCTGAAAAGAGCTATACAACTCTTGCTAGATGTTTTACGACTAAAAGTATTTACGTGCAAAAGATAGATTTGGATTTATTGCAGTGCTTCTGCAAGGGGTATATTTCGTGGTTGTGCAGTATTTACTGATTTTTGTGGCGGCAATGCTAGCAGGAGGTCTAAATGGAATTGCTGGAGGAGGAAGCTTTATTTTATTTCCTGTACTGATGTTTGTTGGTATTTCGCCGATCCCTGCCAATGCGACCAATTCGATCGCTTTATTGCCAGGTACCTTAGCTAGTGCAGGAGCCTATCGTCAGGAATTTGCCAAGGACAAGCGAGCGTTGATCCAAATTTGTGTGCTGGGGGCGATCGGTGGATTAGCGGGAGCAATTTTGCTGCTCAAAACGCCACCGATCGTTTTTTTACGCATTCTCCCCTACCTGTTGCTTACTGCGACGCTCGCTTTTGCCTTTAGCAAAAAACTGACGGTCTGGGTCGAAAAGCAACAGTCGAAATTCGCCCAACTCCAATCTTTGAGAACGGTATTGATTACAATTTTGCAGTTGGTGGTAGCGGTCTATGGAGGTTTTTTTGGTGGCGGCATGGGAATTTTGTTTCTCGCCTCCTTTGCCCTGATGGGAATGACCAACATTAATCGGATGAATGCTTATAAAACCCTCTTAACCAGTTGTATTAATGCGATTACCGTGATTCCCTTTGTCTTCGCTGGGGTAATTCTTTGGCAACAGGGGGCGGTCGCCGCGATCGGGGCATCTATCGGTGGTTATATCAGCGCTTACTATGCCCAAAAAATTGCGCCAATCATTGTGAGACGTTTTGTAATTGGGGTTGGTGCGGCGATGACCCTTTACTTTTTTGTGAAAAGTTGGCTGCCCTAGTTGAAAGGATATGGCTTTTGTCAAGGGTATTACTAGTCGCAATACAGAGTTAGAAAAGAAGGCTGGCGCTTCGCGCCAGCCTTCTTTGTTAGGGTAAGGATTCAGGAAAATCGTAAAAAAATAGCAATGAGGGTTATTTTTGAGGATGTATGGGAATTATCTCACTGGTGACTTCGGGGATTTACACCCTAGTCTTGCTATATGATCGGGTTAGCGATCGCATTTAGTTTGTAACTATAGGCTTTTATCTATATGTCTAATGTCATCATTCAAGGAGCAAAACACAGCTATAACCTCACGCCTGCGCCTCCTGTTGACAGCCATCCAGCTCCGACCATCGCTTTTTTACATGGTTGGATGCTCAGTCAAGCCTACTGGAAACCGCTAATCGATCGCTTACAGCTAGATTTTCAATGTTTATCCTACGATTTAAGAGGGTTTGGACTATCTGAAATTGGCGATCGCGATGAATATTCCCTAATTAGCTACGCAAGGGATCTCGAAGAGTTACTGGATCGTTTAGAAATTTCTCAAGTTTGGTTGGTGGGGCATTCCCTCGGAGGGGCGATCGCTTTGTGGGCAGCAAGTTTGTTAAGCGATCGGATTTTGGGTGTGGTTTGTCTCAATGCGGGGGGGGGAATTTATATTAAAGAAGAGTTTGAAAAATTTCGGAGTGCTGGCAAAATTATTTTAAAGTTGCGCCCCCGTTGGTTACAAAATCTACCTCCCATCCACGCACAATTTGCGAAGGATAGCGTTCAAAGCCCTCTGGATCTATTTTGGGGAAAACAACGAGCGATCGATTTTGTGTCTGCTAAGTATGCAGCCGCAAAGGGAACTTTGCTCGATTCGACCAGTGAAGAAGAAGTTCATAAATTACCGCAAATCGTCTCCAAGCTAAGCCAACCTATTTATTTCATAGCTGGCGCAAATGATAATATTATGGAGCCGAAGTACGTACGCCACCTAGCAAGTTTTCATCCTTCATTTAATGGCTATGGTGAAAATGTATTTGAGCTTCCTAATTGTGGACATATGGCAATGCTAGAACAGACAAATCTATTACATCGTCTTCTATTAGATTTATTAGCTAAACCCGTAGCCTCCTCTTGCATCTAAGTAGCTAGGCATAAGTAATAAAAACCAGAAGAGCATACCGCCCGCTGTGCGGGCGGTATGCTCTACTTGGTATAAATATTTAATGATGGGCGGTACTTTGTACCGCTCATCATTAATGGGAAGTAGGTTCTCAAACCTGCAAAAGAATCACCTGTTGCCTTTGGAGAGATCGCACATCATCTAAGCTTGCCTCCACGGATTGTAAGATCTGAGCGACAGTTTGCTGTTTTGTCTGATTCCCGTCACAAGCTAATAGGAACTTCCATTCAGCATCGCTGATACGCGCAAGCTGATAATTATAATCGAAGAAGTTGGGACTATCTTTCCAGCCATAGATACAGGGGCTAGGTTCGGGAATTGCGGCAAGTAAATCTTCGTCAACTTGCCAAGTCTTTTTAGGAATAGGTGGACGTGCCAAAAAGAACTCGTAATGCGAAATTGTATGGGGATCAAGAACTTCGATCAGGCGATAGCGTTGACGTTCTGTAAGATGTTGCGATCGTTCCATTAAGTCGGGTACTTTGCCAATTAATCGCGCTAAATCCCAAACCTGTGGGTTTGAGAAGCCAAGAAATTCTAATCCCGATGCATCGATTAATTCAAATACGGTATTCACATTGTAATTAATTTCTTGGGGATGCACGTACATATCAGCAAAACAGGCATCCTGTGTATTTTCCATTTCCCAACGTTCTTTCTCGCGACGGCGTAAAGCATTTGTTTCAGGAAGATTAGCAAAGATTTCCCTACCAATTTTTACGCCATCAACAAAATCGCCACGGCGATCGCCTTGTAGTAAGGCGATCGCTTCTTGCATTAAACGAATTTCCCAACGTCCTAATTCGCCATAGACAAAGATATGCAACAGTCCTCCAGGCGCAAGCTTATTAGCTAGTACCTGAATGCCTCGAATGGGATCGGCAGTATGGTGGAGGACTCCGACCGAGTTGATCAGATCGAATTCACCTTCAAGGCGATCGGCATCAAACAAACTGAGATGATGGAATTCGACTCTAGTTGCTCCCGAACTTTTACAACGTTCCTTGGCGACAGCTAAGGTTCCTTCACTAAGATCAATCCCCACGACATTTGCTTCAGGATTGAGATGCACCAGATACTCAGTGCTGACCCCCGATCCACAGCCAGCATCAAGAATCCGAATATTGTCTTTAGCAGGTTTTTGCCCAGTGCAAAAGTTATAGGCAGCCTGCCAATTCCAACGCCAGTTATATCCAGGAGGTGGTTCGTCTAGGATTGGTTCTGGGGGAAAGGGATAGGTATTGTAAAGGCTCGCTACGGCAGCACTGACCTTGGAATCGGACATAGATATTTTTTAGAATTGTTTTATTATTGGTTTAATATTTTAACGTCAGTATTGCCTTGGTTATCGGCTCCCCCTCAATATTCCTTGATAACGTCAGTTCGGGTTAAGCTGGCAAATTTTAAAAGCTCAAAAGTAAAAGCCTTGCTACGCAAGGCTTTTACTTTTGAGCTTTGAGAAATGGTGTTGCCATTTTTTGAATTGGTATAGCTGCTGCCAATCTTGTTAGGACAAAATTAAAGCCCAAAATAGTGTTGCCGCGCGGAGCGCGGCAACACTATTTTGGGCTTTATGCCCTGATGCTGTTGATGGTAGCTATGTTATGCCAATTCACGAAAGTGTGACAACACTTTCGTGAATTAAAAACTAAACCCAGTAAGGTTTTGAGATTCCCAAAATGGCAACGCCATTTTGGGAATTGGTATTATTCGGAATTATTCGGACGGGAAGGGATAAAATTAGCTTTGAGATTTTTAACTTCGGTGATGCAAAAGGTCTCAAAATCGATTTGATTAGGATGTTTTACGATGGCTCCCGTGCATTTGTGTGGTGTTACCAAAAAATTTGGACAAAATATCGTACTTCGAGATATCAATCTCGAAGTGAACGATCGGGAGTTTTTGGTTTTAGTGGGACCTTCGGGCTGTGGCAAAAGTACGCTGCTACGCCTAATTGCAGGACTTGAAGAGTTAAGTGATGGCTCCATTTATCTGGGCGATCGCCAGATCAATCATTTGCCACCTAAAGTACGTGACATTGCGATGGTATTTCAAAGTTATGCGCTCTATCCACACATGACCGTCTATAACAATATTGCCTTTGGTTTGAGAAGACAGCGATCGCTCAATTCATCTCCCTTATCTTGGTTTAATGCGACCAGAAAAAAACACCTTGCCGAGATCGACCAAAGAGTGCAGCAGGTTGCAGAAGCATTGCAAATTTCTCATTTATTAACCCGCAAACCTAAGGAATTATCGGGGGGGCAAAAACAACGGGTGGCGCTGGGAAGAGCGATCGCACGTAATCCTCAAGTATTTCTGATGGATGAGCCTTTATCAAATCTGGATGCCCAGCTACGGAGTGATACACGATCGCAGATCGTTCAGTTACAGAAACAATTGCAAGTAACGACGATCTATGTGACGCACGATCAAGTAGAAGCAATGACCATGGGCGATCGCATTGTGGTTTTAAATAAAGGCGATATTCAACAGGTAGATACACCTCTAAATATCTATCGCCAACCTGCAAATATTTTTGTAGCTGGATTTATGGGGTCGCCACCGATGAATTTCTTGCCCATGCGAGTCAATGGCGATGGCTCTTTACTGGGAGAAAGTTTGCTCAACCCGATCGCCATTCATGAATTACCTCTGAAAGAAGTTGGGCGCGATCGCTCTTTCACGATAGGATTCCGTCCTGAAGATTTACAACCTGCAACTTCAGAAACTGCTCACCTTGAGGGAACGGTGGAACTAGTGGAAGCGCTCGGCTCGGAAACGATTGTATTGTTAAAGTTGCCAGATGGCGAATTGAGAGCGAGAGTTTCGGCGGATGTTGGTTTAGAACACCATTGGCAAATTGGCGATCGCAGTTTCTGGCGGTTCGATCTCAATAAGCTCTATGCCTTTGATATCCAGTCAGGCGCTACATTGCACCATCCTTATAAGTAATACAGCAATTATAGATCAAATGAACCCCAAGGAAATTTTTGAAAGCCTTGCTATGCAAGGCTTTCAAAAATTTCCTTTGTTTGGGTTTGAGCGCAAAGCGCTGTAAGTAAGTAGCTAGGCTCAACCCCAAGAGCTGTAGCGCACGCGCAGCGTGCGCTACAGCTCTTGGATCTGGTTTTTAATTATGCCCAGCTACTTATCTGCTGATATTATGAGATGAATTATTTAGTTTGTGAGGATTATTAGCCATGGGCGAGTCAAAGCGCCGCAAGGAAGTCATGGGCGAAAAGTATGGAACCTCTGAGCCTGTAGCATCTTGGATCCCTTTTTTGACCAAGGACAAGGCAAATAAATTTGTCGAAGTCTCGACTCAAGCAGCTTGGTATGGCATTGGCGTAACCATTGCGATTTGGATAACGATTCGATTTATTGGTCCCGCCTTCGGTTGGTGGCACTTAGCTGACTAACTTATGACCTGTCATTTATTAATTCCTGCGGCGGGTAGCGGCAAACGAATGGGAGCCGATCGCAATAAGTTGTTGCTACCCCTGATCGATAAACCAATTTTGCAATGGACATTAGAAGCGGCGATCGCTTCGGAGGCGATCGCTTGGATTGGCGTGATGGCTCAGCCCCATGACTATCCAGATTTTCAACAGATATTTAATGAGATTAGTCAACTGAAACCAATTCGTCTGATTCAAGGTGGGGCAACTCGTCAAGCTTCCGTATTTAATGGCTTAAAATCTTTACCAACGGACTGCGATCGCGTTTTAATTCATGATGGCGCGAGATGTTTAGCGACACCAGAGCTATTTGATCGCTGTGATGCGGCTTTACAGAGGATGCAAGGTTTTATTGCGGCCGTTCCCGTCAAAGATACGATTAAAGTCGTTGATGGTTTGACCATTGTTGATACTCCTAATCGCGATCATCTTTGGGCAGCGCAAACGCCTCAAGGATTCCATTTGGAAACGCTCAAAAATGCTCATCTCAAAGCCTTAGAGTTAGGATGGGAAGTCACCGATGATGCCGCCTTATTAGAAAAGGTGGGATTAGCGGTAAAGATTGTCATGGGAGAAGAAACCAATCTCAAAGTTACGACGCAACAGGATCTGGCGATCGCTGAATTTATCTTGAAGCAACGCTCATCGAGCAATAAACTCAAAAGCTAGCCTAGCTGTCCTCAGGACTTCCCTTATACCAAATCACAAAATGGCGTAGCCATTTTGTGAATTAAAAACCCTTACTGGGTTTGGTTTTTAATTCACAAAAGTGTTGTCACACTTTCGTGAATTGGTATTACTTAGTATTTTCTCAAATTAACTACTCCCTTCCAATCAAGAAATAGTGGTGCGGGGCTTTGCCCCGCACCACTATTTCTTGACTGGGAAGGGAGTATCATTCAATTAAGCCTTTAAGCCTCGTAAAACGACCAACAGCTCGTTATCTTCGCGTTTAAATATGGGCAAAAATTCAATATGCATGTAGCGGACAATGCCCTGTATGTCGATAATGCAATAGGCGCGTTTGCTGCCAAACAAACTTGCAACGCCATATTTTTTGCAGACTTCTTGATTGCGATCGCTGAGTAGAGGAAATTGCAGCCCCAACTTTTTAGAAAATGCCAGATGTTTTTCGATGGGATCGGTACTAATACCTAAAATCTCGGCTCCTGCTTCCCGAAATTTTGTCCAATCATCTGCAAAACATTGCATTTCACTAGTACAGAGGGGAGAAAAATCGCCAGGGTAAAAGGCAAGTACAACGTTAGTTTTACCAGCATAGCGACTGAGGGTAATATCACCGCGATCGCTAGGTAAAGTAAAATCTGGAGCTTTTTGACCGACTTCGACAGGCATAGATTTTCCTATTCTTTAATTTTGAGCCTTTTGATTTGGGATTTAGACTGGAGCAGAGAACTTGTTTCGCAGCCAAACATCATCTTATCAAGAATACTTCCATGGAACGATCTGACATTAAATCTCCTAATCATTTCCTAACGATCGAACTATCGAGCGAAATCTATGCAGCCCTGTTAGCTAAGGTTGAAAATACGGGCAAAACAGAATCTGAATTAGTAATTCAGGGCTTACAGCATATTTTAAACGAGGATTTTGAGGAAGAGCGGTTTTCTGCTTTAGAAATGGCTTTGGAGCAAAAACTTCGGCAATATGTAGAAAAACTGCTCGAAGATCGGATCTCTTCTACGGCAACGGTTGAGCGTTCTACTAAAGACGATCGCCATACAAATCTTGACGCAGATCGCAACCTGCAAAAACAGCAGAACTCAATGCCAATTCCGACGATTCGACCATTGCAGATAGGCGATCGTGTTTTGATTCTCGAACCCGATAGCCCTTATTACATGGCAAAGTTATTAGTAACCAAAACTAGTTTGATTCGGGCTACAGTGGAGACAGATACGGGCGAAAAAACCTTCTTAAAAAGAGATTTACGGTTTGTCGAATCCCAGTCAGAAATCTAGGTATAGCTATAGCCAAATAAGTTAAGACATAAAACCCAGAAGAGTGTTGCGGCGCGAAGCGCCGCAACACTCTTCTGGGTTTTGTTTTTGTCCTGACATAACTGGCTACAGCTATAAATATGCGGCTGCTTACTTTTTTGCCTTGGGCAGTAGCTTTGGCGATCGCAAAACTTTAATAGCTGCTAATCCTGTAATCGACCCATAGATCGCTCCCTGCAATACACTTGCTAGCAGGCTAGATTGCAACATATAGCCGAGATTTAGTCCAAGGGCACTTAACGAAAGGGCGATCGCACTGGCAAACAGCCACAACCCGCCCGCACGAAACGATTTCAGTAATTGCCACTGGCATATCCCCACAATTGTGCCGATAATTGCAAAATCGATCACCAAAATCGAGAGGGTTGATAAGTTTTGTTCCTGCGCCCGCAGCGATAGGGATGGCGTAAAAAACACAATCGCTAACCCCATGCTCCAGCCACATAAAGTCAGGGGCAGCCACCAACCTTCCTTGGCAAAACGATCGCGCAACACCATTGATTGGGCAATAGAAAGCCCCACACCATGCAGAATCTCATTAAGAAAAATACGCGATCGCAGATCGTAGGGATCTTCCCAAATGAAGCAGGGTAATAGCGTATTGCCAACAATATTGGCAATTAGCCATAGCCACCAAAAGCTGCGTCCTACTTTTTTTGACATAGACTGTTGACGTAGAATCAAGGAAAACAAGTTAAACCATGACAGATACAGTATCAGGTAAATTGCTAGAGAAATTAACAGGCAAACGGGCGATTGTTACTGGTGCAAGTAGTGGAATTGGCAAAGAAGTCGCGCTGAGGCTTTTACAAGCGGGTGCAGAGGTAGGGCTTGTAAGTCGCAATCCCGATCGCATTCTTAGCGAATTGCCCATCCACAGTCATGCTAAAGCCTATGCCATTGACTTAGGCAAGATGGAGCGGGTTTCTAGCGAAATGCAAGCGGTCGTTGCCGATATGGGCGGTGTGGATATTTTAATCAATAACGCAGGGATGGCTTATATTGGTGAACTGATCAATATGCCCCTGACCGAATGGCAGAAATTATTTGACCTGAACCTTACGAGTGTATTTCTGAGCTTACAGGCGGTGTTGCCCACAATGCGATCGCAGAAAAACGGCACAATTATCAACGTCGCCTCGATTGCAGGTAAGCAAGGTTTTCCCAACTGGGCGGCTTACTGTGCCAGTAAATTTGCTCTATTAGGATTGACCCAAGCGATCGCTGCCGAAGAACAGTCCCACGGCATCAAGATCATGTCCATCTGTCCTGGTTCCGTCGATACCCCACTATGGGACAGCCTTGGCGATAAAGTCCCCCCAAGTTTCAATCGGGCTGCCATGCTCCGACCTGAGACCGTTGCTGAGTCAATCATGGCTTTAGTAAATCTTCCCGCCGATGCCATAGTCAATGAGCTTGTACTAATGCCCAATGCGGGCACTTTTTAGCCAAAACCCCCAAAGATAAGTGGCGGCGCTTTGCGCCGCCACTTATCTTTGGGGGTTTAATTATGCCGAACTACCTATTATAGAAATCCTGCGTATTACAGAAAAATTAATAAGTATTTATCATTGAGTATTTCAGCTTATCAACTGCCTACTCAATAAAAAGTATCACTACTCAATCACTACTCTACCCACAGAAAAATTTGCGAGAGATATCCTCTATCCAACGGATGGGATTAACTGAACCTTAACCCCGAAGCGCTTAAGCCATCAAGGAATAGTCTAGAATTATGTTGGCATGTTAAACCACGATTAGAAATGTCAATCTATTGAGAGACGCAATAGCTTCTACAGATCTGCGAATATGGGAGAATATATTAAATTTTATAGTTTGAATTATTAGTCGATCGCCTTTTTATGCAGGTACCTTTGGCTCTATTCAAACCAGAAATTTTGATGTTCATTTACTGTTTTCTCGGTATTTTTTCGGCTTCCTCGGTTTTAAATTAATCCACTGGATATTTAGTAAGTATCACACCATGACGATCAGTATTTCTCGCCCTGTCAGCAACACTTCTGAGAACGATTCCAAAACTGCAAAAGTCCGCGAGTCTTTATCTACTAGAAAAGCAATTTCACAAATTATTCGTGAGCGGGTGATCGCAGCAGGCGATCCTTTTTTTGCCAATGACTCGATCGCTCATCACATCAGCGATACCGAACGAGAAGAGCTAAAGAAAGAAATCGAAGGAAAATTACAAGGTGTTTTTGACTCTTTAATTATCGACACAGCAAACGATCACAACACCAAAGAAACTGCCCGTCGGGTAGCGAAGATGTATGTGGATGAGGTATTCAAGGGGCGCTACCATCCCATGCCCAAGGTTACAGATTTCCCGAATGCAAAGGAACTCGACGAGATCTACACCCTCGGTCCGATTACCGTACGTTCAGCATGTTCTCATCACTTTGTCCCCATCGTTGGTCAAGCATGGATTGGGATTGTCCCAAGCGATCGCGTAATTGGCATTTCCAAGTTTAATCGTATTGTGGACTGGGTCATGAGCCGTCCCCATATCCAAGAGGAAGCTGCCATCATGGTTGCCGATACTATTGAAAACCTGATTAAGCCTAAGGGGTTAGCCTTTGTGATTAAGGCTCAGCATATGTGCATGACTTGGCGTGGAGTCAAAGAACCCGAAACCAAGATGGTTAACTCGATCGTGCGTGGTTCCTTTAGACATGACCCCCATATGAAAAAAGAATTTTTCGATCTGATTCGCGCTCACGGATTTGGCGATTCGTAAAATCCTCATTGCTTTAAATTAAAACCCAATAATTAAGTGGCGGCGCGAAGCGCCGCCACTCAATTATTGGGTTTTATGTCTTATAGCAATTTCAAGCCTAGTAAAGGTTTGAAATTCCAAAAATGGCGTTGCCATTTTTGGAATTGGTATTAGTACACTTGGCGACAGCTATAATTTGTGAGCCCTAGCATCTATAGTGTTTTGTAGAAGATTTTATATTTTTTATATTAAAGATGATGAAAAATTGGCTGAAGCGATCTTTGAATTTGATTTTATGTGTAGCGATCGCAAGTTGTATAAGCCTAAGTATATTGCTGGGGTCTTTCTTTGCTGGGGTACAACCCGTTCATGCCAAGCTTACCGATGACACTTACGATGGTAATATTTTTGCCCTCTATGGAGGCAATGGCTCTATTGTCCCCCCAAGAATTAGCCTCGCCCAATCCCTCGAACTAGGACGTGCCGCCATGGTCGTTTTCTACGTTGATGACAGTGCCGACTGCAAAAGATTTTCACCCATTCTCAACCTAGCCCAAGGCTTTTACGGCAAGACCATCAGTCTAATTGCCGTTCCTGTGGATAGCTTGGACTTACAAAAAAAGAACTACGCGCCCACCGAAGAAGCCTACTATTTCAAGGGCACAGTTCCCCAAACGGTACTGATTTCTGGTGATGGTAAAGTTAGCTTTGATCGCGAGGGTGTATTTGGTTTTGAAGAACTCGACTCCGCGATTCGTAATCTGCTCGGACTACCCGATGCTCCTGCCGAATTAAAATTCCGCAAAACCGATAAAGTAATCAACGAACTCAATCCTTAATACCAATTCCCAAAAGTGTGGCAACACTTTTGGGGATTGAAACCCAAACCCAGTAAGGGTTTTAAAATTATAAAATGGCGTAGCCATTTTGTAATTTGATATAAGATTATTAATCCTATAGGTAAGGATGGGCGACGC
>NZ_SELU01000033.1:0-56643 GCF_006861605.1 Pseudanabaena sp. UWO310
GCATACGATCCGCCCCCAACAAATCCAACCAGACAAGCACCACCCCCACCCCCAGCAAATTAAATATTTTCCTTACTAAATTTCCTCTTATATTTCCTCCTAAATTTCTTCAAAGTAACAACAATAAAGATTATGACTTCTAAATCTTGGGCTCTTCATTCATTACCCTATGGGCTAATTTTGTCAGGTTGCATTTTAGGGATTTTAGAGTTCTCCAATCCTCCAATGGCATATAGTCAAAATCGTACTTGTAACATCGGTTCGCTTCCCGCTCATCCTGGCAATTACAAGATACGAGGTACTATTTCTCTTAAAAAAGAACTTTTTCGAGAAGCCCTAGATTGCTTTGAGATTGCCTTGCAAGATGAGCGTGGGCGAAAGGATCCCGAACTTTGGAACAATCATGGTTTGGCTCTCGCAGGATTAAAAAGATTTGACGAAGCGATCGCATCCTACGATAGGGCTTTACAAATTAAACCAGGGGGGAAATTCGTAGATCGCTCACAACCCCTCGTACAAGAGGAAGATTACTATTTATGGTGGTTTAATCGCGGGACAGCACTCCTCGATCTTAAACGATATCAAGAGGCGATCGCCGATCTAGATCGGTCTCTCAAGATCAAATCAGACTATGGATTTGTGTGGTTTTTTAGAGGATTAGCACTATTCCGATTGGAACGCTACGAAGAAGCTCTCATCTCCTATCGGCGCTCTGTTTTGCTATCTCCCAATTCATCCTACATTATTAAAGCTAAGCACTTTTTCAGCGTTCAAGACTATGTAGTTTACTATGGTGAAGCAGAAGCAAAGACTAGATTAGGTCGATATAAAGATGCAATTCGGGCTTTCGATCGCGGAAAGCGCATTAGGCTTGGTAATCCTGAGATTAAATTATTTCAGAGTAATATTGACGAAATTACTTATGAGAACTACATAGAAGGAGTTTACTCGCTCGAACGAGGCAACTACTCCCAATCATTAAATACGTTCGATCAAATTATTGCAACTAATCCTAATTATGCTAATGCATGGTATGCCAAGGCTGATACTTTATTCGCTCTCAAACGTTATGACGAAGCCATTAAGGCTTTCGATCGCGTTACATCAATTGAGCCTGATGACTATGCTGGCTGGTATAAAAAGGGCAATGTCTTAAGAGAATCTAAACGGTATGAAGAAGCCTTACAGTCTTATCAGAAGGCAATTAGTTTGTCTGGGGGCTTTGCTGAGGTTTGGCATAATCAAGGGCTGATTTTTTATACTCAGGGTAAATATGCCGATGCTATTAATGCTTACAATCGCTCTCTCAAAGCAAATACTCTTTGGGGAGGTGTAGAGAGAATTAATACTGAGTATGGTCTGGCGGCAAGTTTATATGGTGCGGGGCGCTACAAAGAATCATCTTTTGCCGTAGAAAAAGTTCTCAAAGAGAAACCCAATCATAAGCAGGGTTTAGAACTCCGAAAGTTGCTTAAAAGTGTCTTATAGCTATATTCACTTAAGTCAGGAAATCAAATCCAATAGAGAGTTGCGGCGCTTCGCGCCGCAACTCTCTATACATTACTGAATAAGAGCGTACTATCCGCCTAGCGGGCGGTACGCTCCTTATTTGATGGTATTTTGGTTCAGTATAACTAATATTTAGGGATTTTTATGAGCAAACCGATTCAACAGTTGGTTGATGAACTACCCCATCATGGTTTGACCGTTAATGCTTTACAATCGCTCGATTTCATCGCTCCTAGTGAGTGGGAAAATGTAGTTGGTTTTGTCAACACCATTAAAACCGTGACTGGTGAAACTGACCAAGACCTCATTCAGCAAATTGGCGAACGAGCAATTTATCTGTACAACGACCGTTCTCAAGGATACCAGCGAGCCCTGTGGCTCTATGAAAGCGTCGATAACACGGATAAAGCACTCGGTGCAGCAATCTTGGCGAATAAAGTTGGTGAAAACATTCCTCTTGTGGGTTTTTTAAACAAAGTAACTCCCAAACCCGAAAAATCACAAGCGATCGATCTATGCCTGAAATTAGTTGCAGAGTCAACCGCCTTCTGTCACATTAACGGTATTCCTCCAAACAGCCTTGGGGATTTTGTCTCATCGTTAGAAGAATACAGTGGTGAGTCGTTAATCAGGATGATTGCCTTGGTCTGCTTTGACGGATTGCTCCCCCTAGGTACCGATTTTATTCAACAGACCCTATCTTGGATTAGTCGGATCAGTCCGAATGAATTGGAGCAAAGCTCTACCTTCCAAACCATCAAAGATGAGATTCCAGGTCAAGGCTCTGCCAGCAAACTGAGCTTTATCGGCGAAAGCTTCAACTCAGTTAAAGGCTGGATGAATAACCTAGTTGTCTCACATAACTTGTCACCAGCAAAGATTACTGGGCACTTGCAATCTTTTATTGATTTTTCAGACGATAAGTTAGATTACCTTCCAGCGTTTCTAGATGTAGCGACGAATTACTACGAACATACTGGTACACAAACCATTGCCCGTCGATTGATCGAACGAGCGATCGCGGAAATATAAATCCTCAAACGAGCAAGTATGGACGGCACAAAGTGCCACCCATACTTGACTTCCTTAATAGTTACTATCGGCGACACAAATACCTTGGCATTTAATGCCATTGGTAGCAGTACGCAAGCAATGCGAGCAGAGTATTAGTTCTTCTTTACGTTCCGATTTAGTTGGGCTATGGCGATCGGGCCGAGTTTGATTTGTCATATTACTAAGGCTAGATATATAAGGCTAGATATATAAGGCTAGATATAACTAGAGCCTGTACCGTCTGTTAAAAGGGCGGTACAGGTTAGGCGCAATTAAATATAAAATCCTAAAAGCTGTAGCGCTCGCTGCGCGAGCGCTACAGCTTTTGACTCTGGTTTTTAATTATGCCCAGCTACTTAAATAAGGGTTTTGAGTTTTCATTTTGCCTAAGGCAAAATGAAAGCCGCAATAGTTACTTACAGAATAAATCGATCCTAGCCTGCATTTTCCTACTTTGGATAAGCTTTGACCGTAATGTAAAATTATAGTTACTGCCATTGTTTAACTTTCCCTTTCCCCTCATGCCATTTTCCTCCGTCATTCGTTCATTAACTCGCTCTCCTCTCACTGACGAACTAGAAAATAAATTGATGCGATCGCATCAACTGACACTTTCGGGGCTATCGAGAGTGGGAAAAGGCATTGTCAGCTCGACTTTGAGCCAAAAGCAAGAAAGCTTAATGTTAGTCATTACCTCGACGATTGAGGAAGCGGGGCGCTGGTCAGTACAGCTAGAAACGATGGGTTGGCATATCGTTCATTACTACCCAACTTCGGATATGTTGCCCTACGAGCCCTATCAGCCAGAGTCAGAGGTGATCTGGGGACAAATGCAGGTATTGGCAGATTTAGCGGATTGGCAGGAGCAAGCAGGAGAAAAGAAGAAAATGGCGATCGTGGCAACCGATCGCGCTTTACAAAAGCACTTGCCCAGCCCGCAAAAATTTAACGAATATTGCGTACTGTTGGAAGTTGGCTCGGAGATTAAGCTACGGGATCTAGCCACAAACTTAACCCTCATGGGCTACGAAAACACTTCCACCGTAGAAGTCGAAGGACAATGGGCAAGGCGGGGCGATATTATCGATATTTTTCCCGTATCCAGTGAAATGCCCGTTCGGATCGACTGGTTCGGCGATGAAATCGAACGGATTCGTGAATTTGAGCCTACTACCCAAAGAGCGCTAGATAGCATTCCTTCGGTATTGCTCACTCCTATTACCTATGGGCATATTTTTGGGGATGCTCCCTTGTCCGAGACGGATTTAGAAGATGATTTCAGCGGCAAAGGATTTGCAGTCCATCCCTTATCCAGTGCTTCGCTCTTAGATTATTTGCCACCACCAGAGCAATGTCTGGTGGTTATAGACGAACTAGAACAATGTCAAGCCCATTGCGATCGCTGGTATGAGTCAGCCGCCGAAATTTTTACAGGGGGAACAGGGATACTCCATCGCTCATTTGCGGATTGTTTGCTCGATGTCGCCAAATTTAATCGTCTCGATCTGTTTGAGTTAGCAGAAGAAAATCGGGGCGTAAATATGGCTAGCCGTCCAGTACCCGCCATTCCCCACCAATTTGCCAAAATTGCCCAAACAATTCGCGAATATCGTGAACAGAAATATAAAATCATCCTTGTTTCGGCACAGCCTTCACGAACTGTTGCCCTACTGCAAGAGCATGATTGTCAAGCTCAGTTCATCCCCAATGTCAAAGATTTTCCTGCGATCGACAAGACCCATAACCTCCGCATCGCCGTTGCATTTAAATACTCAGGCACGGCGGAAATTCAAGGGTTCGTTTTGCCTACCTATCGAATTGTAGTAATTAGCGATCGCGAGTTTTTTGGTCAGCACGCCCTCGGCACGCCCAACTATGTCAGGAAGCGAAGAAGAGCCGTATCCAAACAAGTCGATCTCAATAAGCTTGCACCAGGGGACTATGTCGTTCATAAAAATCACGGTGTCGGTCAGTTCCTCAAATTAGAGAAGTTAACGGTCAACAATGAAACTCGCGAATATCTAGTTCTCAAATATGACGATGGATTACTGCGCGTTGTTGTCGATCAAATGTCGATCCTGTCCCGCTATCGCGGCATGAATGAGGGTAAGCCCGAACTGCATAAAATGACAGGTAAGGCATGGACAAATACTACGAATAAAGCCAAAAAAGCAATTAAGAAGATTGCCTTCGATCTTTTAGAACTCTATGCTAAGCGATCGCAACAGGTCGGCTATGCTTTTCCCCCCGATAATCCTTGGCAGCAGGAAATGGAAGATTCCTTCCCCTATCAAGCCACCCCCGATCAGTTGAAGGCAACTCAGGATGTCAAGCAGGATATGGAAAGTTCGCGCCCCATGGATCGCCTCGTCTGTGGTGATGTTGGTTTTGGGAAAACTGAAGTTGCCATTCGCACAATTTTTAAAGCAGTGACGACAGGCAAGCAAGCGGCTCTACTCGTACCCACCACCATTCTCGCGCAACAGCATTACCACAGTTTGCAAGAGCGCTACGCCGCCTATCCCATCAATATTGCTTTGCTCAACCGCTTTCGCAGCAATGTCGAGAAAAAAGAAATCTGCCGCAAACTAAAAACAGGCGAACTAGATATCGTCGTTGGTACGCATCAACTGCTATCCAAGGATGTTGAATTTAAGGATTTGGGGCTATTAGTGATTGATGAGGAACAGCGCTTTGGGGTGGCGCAGAAGGAGAAAATTAAAACCATGAAAACAGAAGTGGATGTGTTAACACTCTCCGCTACGCCAATCCCCAGAACTCTATATATGGCAATGTCAGGAGTTCGGGAGATGAGCCTAATCACCACGCCGCCACCCTCAAGACGATCAATTATGACCCATCTTTCGCGCTACAACCCCGAACTAGTGAGAGCAGCCATCAGACAGGAACTCGATCGCGGGGGACAAATTTTTTATGTAGTATCGCGTATTGACGATATTGAAGAGGTTTCCGCAAGGGTGCATGAAATGTTGCCATCGGTAAGAATGGCGATCGCCCATGGACAAATGCCCGAATCGGAACTAGAATCCACCATGCTCAGTTTCAGCAGTGGCGAGTCAGACATGATGATCTGCACCACGATTATCGAATCGGGGCTAGATATTCCTCGGGTTAATACGATCATTATCGAAGATGCCCAAAGGTTTGGCTTGGCGCAGCTCTATCAGTTGCGCGGTCGGGTCGGACGCGCAGGCATTCAAGCCCATGCATGGTTGTTTTACCAAGAAAAAGGGGAGCTTACCGATATTGCTCGCAAACGACTCAAGGCGATTCAAGAATTTACCCATCTTGGTTCGGGCTATCAGTTAGCCATGCGCGATATGGAAATTCGTGGGGTGGGGAATCTCCTCGGCGCAGAACAATCTGGTCAAATTAATACCATCGGCTTTGACCTTTATATGGAAATGCTCCAAGAAGCGATCGCCGAAATACGTGGTTCCGAAATTCCTGAAGTCGAGGATACGCAAGTAGATCTGCCCATTACCGCCTTTATCCCTACCGAATATATCCCTGATGGCGATCGCAAGATGAGCGCCTATCGCACCGTCGCCTCCGTCAGTTCTCGTCGTGAATTAATGCAAATTATTGAAGAGTGGCGTGACTGCTATGGCAAAGTCCCCGTCCCTGCCATGCAATTGATCAAAGTCATGGAATTAAAACTCCTCGCTAAACGGATCGGCTTTTTCCGTATTAAACCCGAAGGCAAACAACATGTCGTTCTAGAGTCTAAGATGGAAGAACCAGCATGGAAATTACTTCATCAGCATTTGCCCAGCCATTTACAGCCGAGATTTGTCTATAGCAAGGGTAATGTTACGGTTAGAGGATTAGGGACGCTCTCCCACGACAAGCAGCTTGACAACTTAATTGAATGGCTAGATACTATGCACCTCGCAAAATCTGAAACCTGATAAGTAGTTCGGCATGATTAAAAACCAAAGACAGAGAGCATACCGCCCGCTGCGCGGGCGGTATGCTCTTCTAGGTTTTAAGTTTACTTATGCCGAACTACCTATACCAATTCCCAAAAGTGTGGCTACACTTTTGGGAATTAAAAACCAAACCCAGCAAGTGTTTTAAAATCACAAAATGGTGTAGCCATTTTGTGATTTGGTATTAAAAGCTAAAAGTTGATTCTCTTGCTCTAGCGAAAATTTTCTAGCAAACAAATAAAACAAAATATGCCAGATGCTCAAATTAGTGTTATAAAGTTCGCAAACTAGACGCAACCAATTCAGCCAATTAAAAAATTAGTGCCAAACATAGAACCCAGCATTATTTTAGACGGCATTGTTACGAGGTGATTTCTTCAATGGAGAGCAATAATATTCGTAGTAGTTCTTACGAGCAGACCCTCGCAGGAGTCACCAAGGACTTGTCAGATCTGCGGTCAAATATCTTGGGCAAGCTCAGCCGCGAAATTTTAATTTTACAAGCCCAGAAAAATGCCCTTACCGACGATATTCAACGGCTCCAGTCTCAACGTAAAGAGCTAGAGGTATTGACTGTCGCCCAGCAAGGCATGAATCAACAGGAAATTCAACGCCAGCAATGGATCGAACAACTCGCCCAAGCAATTACCTTTCACCTCAAAAATGATGTGATCGTCACTAATTCCAAGGTGCTCAACGATCATTCTGAGAATTTCGAGCAGCTAATGCTGAATCTGGATAGTGCGATTAGAGCTACTTTTCAGTCTTTGCAACGGGATGTCGATACTTATCAGCGCGATCTTGATGATCAGATGCAGCGTATGTATGCCCAGAGACAGCAGGGCGAATTGATGCTCTCGGCATTGGTTGAGAGAATTGATGAATATTTACGCCGATCCACCAGCGATCGCTACAGTGGCGGTGGCAGTCTAGGCAATCTAGGGGGAAATCAACCTACAAGCAGCTTTACGGGGACATCTTCTGGTCTTACGGGGGCGATCGGTAGCAATACCACCGCACCTGTGACACCTAACGGCAATGGCAATTACAACCAAATTCAAATTCCCACCTTCAATAGTGGGCAATTTCGGCAGTATGACACTCGTCCCTACGACGAACCGACCGAGCCTTTCAAAGCCCTAGATTTAGAACCTCCGATCGTAAAGCCCACAAAGCGCCTCAATGATTGGTGGTTTGGATTTATTTTAGTATTGGGGGCTTCGGTGGTGTTGTCCTTCCAGAATATTCTGGTCAAGGTGATCTTCTCTAACTCCACCATTCTGGGACTATTTAGCTTTGGCGGGTTGATCAAGCCCAGCGTCCCCAACTCCTTTATGTTGCTGCTGTTGCGAATGCTATTTGCCACGCCTATCATGTGGCTAGTCGCCAAGTTTATTTTTAGAGTAGATGTCATGCGCGACTTCCAGCAATTGCTAACGCCTAGTCGCCGACTATTGTTTTGGCGAGTTGCCTTTAGTGCGCTATTACAATTTGCCTCCTTTGCCTTTATCTATGTCGCCCTAGGTATCTTGAACCCAGGATTAGCCGTCACCTTATTTTTTATCTTCCCCACCGTTACGGTACTAATGGCTTGGTTACTCTTTGGCGATCGCCCTAGTAAAGAGCGTTGGTTTGTAATCGGCGTGATTTATCTGGGGATCATGCTGACCTATAACATTTTTGGCGTGACTAAGCCCGATACTTGGGGAGTAGCTGCCGCGATGCTCTCAGGCATCTCTTTTGCAGGATATATCATCACTTCGCAGGCTTGCTTCAAACAGCTAAATCCTGTTTCGTTTACATCCATTAACTTTGCCATTATCTTGCTACTGTGTTTTGGTACTTTACCCTTCACCTTAGCTTCGCTCTCCTTCAATGGCTCGCTGATATTCATGTGTTTCCTGATCGCCTTAACTACCCTAGGTGGATATCTGCTGACTAGTTTCGGCACAAAGTTGATGGGAGCGGCTCAAGCTTCGATTGTTAGTGCGAGCGGTCCCGTATTTACGACATTTTTAGCATTTACAATTTTGGGCAACAAGCTCGATTTCATCCAATTATTTGGGGTGTTTCTGGTTACAGGTGGAGTCGGACTCCTCAGCTTACAAAATATGTATAAAAAACCTGCCAAGTAACAGAGCATAATTAAGATCCAGATCTCAAACCTGCGGCGCAGGTTTGAGATCTGGATCTTATAGCAGTAGCCAGTTATGTTAGGACAAAAACAAAACCCAGAAGAGTGTTGCGGCGCGACCGCAACACTCTTCTGGGTTTTATGTCTTAAGTTATTTGGCTATAGCTATATAGGGTTTTCAAAGCTCACAATGGCTACGCTATTTTGAGCTTTGGTATAAGGATTCTCAAGTTATAGCTACCGCCAACTATATCAGGACATAAAACCCAAGATCTTGTTGTCGCGCTCCGTGCGACAACAAGATCTTGGGTTTTAATTTTGTCCTAACAAGGCTGGCGGTAGCTATAAGAAATGGCGTAGCCATTTCTTAACTTGGTATAAAAAGGTGAGATGCGGCTCTATCCCATCTCACCTTTTTGAACTAAAATCCTGTAAAGTAGCTATTACAATTCCTTAGGGACAAATTGGGTTCACCAGTGGTCAAAAACTCACATCATCAAGAACAGGAATCGGCAACATCTTCTTCGCAAGCTCATCTACTAATGCGATCGCTTTGGCGTGGGCTAGCTCGCGAACAGGGGCTGCCAGTATGGGCTTTGTTGGCAGTTTTTTTGGTGATGTTACTTCTGTGGAACTGGCAATTAATCGCGGCCACTGGTACGGGAATCGGCGCGATGATTGCCGTCTATGTGATGCAGGACTGGAATTGGAATGTAATTTTATGGCGCATTCAGAGATTTCTGCAAAGTCCCTATCGGCATTTGCCCCTATCGGTGGCTAGTGGCACGAGTACCGTTTTCTTGACCTATACGATCTTGGCAGTCTGGTCAAATCAAGAAAACCATTGGTTGGCGGCGGCAAGCGTTTTACAACTAGGCGCAACCTTAGGGATTTTCGCGATTTTGGTACGCCAAGCTTTTAAACAATGGTTACAACGTCAGCAAGATAATTTCGATCAACTAATTGCCCAACTTACAGTTAGTGATGACCTAGCTAGACTAATTGCGATTAAACAGATCAATCAGTACGTTCGCGATAATCGCTTACCTGCGGCGCAGGAGCGAGCGATCGCTGATTACTGCCAAATCCTGCTCAACCGAGAAACCGAGACGACAATGCGGGACGCGATATTTGAGACCTTAGAAGTATTGCAATCGATTACGGCAAAACCTGCTCTCAAACGCTCAGCACATCATATTTCTTAGATTCATGCTCACTAAAGATCAAATCCTCGATCGCCAAGTTGCCTTACTAGTTCAGAGTACGCCCGATGAAGAAACGGCAAGCGCGGTTAGTTTAATTGCATCTGTTCTTAAAGCGATCGCCCAAAACCTCAGACATACAACCTATATCGTGATTCAAGACCTTGAAGGTGGCTGGTTACTTACGCCCCTGAGCAATCACGATAATCCCGAACTCGAAAAGACGACTATTTACGCCTATTGCGATCGCACTCCTGCGAATATCGATCGCCTAAAACTCAATGACGCTCAGCTCGAATGCGGCGAATACAATGTAATCGATATGCTCTTCCGCTTAATTGGTATGAAACAGGTAGATAGTATCGTGTTTTTTGATCGCGCCACGGATACGCAAAACGGGATTGAAATTGTCCGTTCTGAGATCGAAGAGCTATGCGAAAAGCAAATTAAACGCGCTCAATTTGGACTTCAAAAGCTGAACGAATTTAAAAATAATCCTGATATATCTAATATCGCCTGATCCCGAATCTCCATCGATGGCAACTTTTTCCCTAATTTTTCCAGTTAAGAAATGGCTACGCCATTTCTTAACTGGAAAAACCTTTTATTCATACAGCGCTTTGCGCTCAAACCCAAACTAGGAAGATTTTGAAAGCTTTGCGAAGCAAAGCTTTCAAAATCTTCCTGTGGTTCGTTTGATCGATAATTGCGGTAATTATACCAATTTCAAAAAGTGTGGCTACACTTTTTGAAATTGAAAACCAAACCCAGTGAGGGTTTTAAAATCACAAAATGGCTACGCCATTTTGTGATTTGGTATTATTCGTGATCGATAAAACCACACATGACGGCTCCATCGATAGAACCTTTACCGCTCACCAAACAGGCGAGATTATCTTTGTGACTTACGGTAACGATGCGATCGTAGGTTTTGCCTGTGAGCAGATTGTCCGCGATCGCAACTACTTCAGGAGTGGTATTAACGGCAAGGATAATTTGATGGGAATTAATATTTGCACTTTCAGAACGGACTTCGGTATGAGGAGTTGTAGGATTTTGATATAGAGCGGCGACGATCGCTGTTTGGGCATTGACTGGCGTAGCGAGAGCGAATCCTGAAATGGCGAAACCCGAAATGGCTAAAAATGTGGCGACAATTGTACTTTTCATGACTGCCTCTAATCTGCGTTCTCTAATTGCTGACTACGAATTAGAAAATTAAATTTCTATGGATTTAATCTTCTGATGAAAGCGGCTAAGGCTGCTTCCTGCTATCAAACCAACCGAGTGGGTGAACATTACCCGTAAGCGATTAATTCAATAACAACATCATCAATCTTTATTGAAGAATGGCAAGTGACATCAGGTAGATACACCTGTGATTGCGATCGCAATCTCAAGTGATTTAGTGATAGGGTGGATGCAAATTCCCAGCTTCCAAAGCTTGAGAGTTGGTCAGCTACAACCTGAGCGATCCACTATGAAACCGACAATCCATTCTTCCTTAATCATTTCAGGGTTAATTGCCGCGATCGCCTCCATTAGTGCGATCGAATCAGCCCTTGCCGATCCCAATCAAATTCGTCAAGTTTTACAGACTAGAGAATGTGCGGGATGCAATCTTTCGCGAGAAAAATTAAGTTTTGCCAATCTGCGCGGCGCAAATTTACGCAATGCGAATTTGTTCTCAGCGGATCTCAAACTTGCCGATTTGCGTGAAGCCAATCTCATTGGCGCAATCCTTGACAAAGCCGATCTCAGGGGAGCCGATCTCACGGGGGCAGATTTGACAGGAGCCTATATGTCTGAAACTAATTTATGCGGGGCGATTATGCCCGATGGTCAGAAATCCGCTGAAGGCTGTCCAAAAGCACCAAAATAGACAATCCTCGTTTGGATTTGTGTAGAATTGTATGCAAAGGATTGAGAAAGTTGGAAAAGTATTACCTAAAATCAATTAAAGCTTTAGGCTAGAGATTATTTGATTTCCCTTCCTGAAATATTTATTCGTCCCAGCGGAGTTCCGCCCTATGATTGACGCTATCATCATTTTTACTTTCATCCTCGCGGGAGCGGGTACTGGCTTCCACGGCATTGATTTCTTGCCATCGGACTCGATCGCTCATCTCAACATCCAAAATTTACGCTGGGTTACCTTGGGTGTCGGCTCTGCGATCGGGCTAATCACGGGATTGGTCGTGCAAAATACCTATCGCCGTATCGAGTCAAATATTCGCTCGATGCCCATTGAGACAATTTTAGGGCGAGCTGTGGGTTTGGTCTTTGGACTATTGGTGGCGAATTTAATGCTAGCGCCCCTGTTCCTGATTCCGATCCCTGACAATTTTGATTTCATCAAACCCCTTACCGCCATCTTGGTTAGCATTATCTTTGCTTATTCGGGAATGACGCTCTCCGATACCCACGGACGCGCCCTATTGCGTTTGATCAATCCCAACAATGTCGAAAGTAGCCTATTAGCTGATGGTACTTTGCGTACTGCTACTGCGAAAGTGCTCGATACCAGTACGGTAATTGATGGGCGCATTCAAACTTTGATGGAGACGGGGTTTTTAGAAGGACAATTATTGATTCCCCATTTTGTGATTCAAGAGTTACAAACGATCGCCGATAGCTCTAACGATCAAAAACGAGTGCGTGGTAGAAGGGGGCTAGATATTCTCAATAATATGCGCGATCAGTTTAGTGATCGCATCACCATTCACTCTGCGGATTATGAGGACTTACATACCGTTGATGCTAAGTTGGTACGTTTAGCTCAAGAGTTAAGCTGCACTCTGATCACCAATGATTACAACCTCAATAAGGTTGCCAATTTACAGCAGGTGGAAGTTTTAAATATTAACGATCTCGCCCAAGCTCTCCGCCCAACCTACTTGCCAGGGGATCTGATCGAAATCAAGGTACTCAAGGAAGGTAAAGAGGCTTCTCAAGGTATCGGCTATCTAGAAGATGGCACGATGGTAGTGATTGAAGAGGGGCGCGAGTATCTTGGGAAGCAAATTATCGTAATTGTTACGAGTGCTTTGCAAACTTCGGCAGGACGGATGATTTTTGCCCGTCACGAAGCGATCGCCACGGTTTAATTTAGCTGCCCATTTATCATTTATATTCTTAACTAATAACTTTTACTGCCTATGCAAGTTTTGCCCTCCCACACACAACGACAATTGGTGTCAGGCAGAATTGGGTGGGGGTGGCGACAAGCAACTTATCCTATTTCTGTAAATTTTATCTTTGCAGGTTTAGCGATCCTTGCTATTGCGATTGCTCGGCTATTAACAAAAGGCGAGTTAGAGCTTTTGGCAATTACCAGTATGGTCTTGGTCTGCGGTTTAATAATTGGAATATATACGGCTAAGTCCGTTGTGGAGGTATGCCGCCAAAATTCTAATTACCTTTTTTCGCGATCGCAATTGTTGGGGATTGCGACCTATTGGCTAGTTTTAATCGCAGTCCTTGGGGGATCGCCCGAAAACAGCAAGTTATTTGTGGCAATTTGGTGGGTTTTGCCAGCCGCTATTTTTACAGGAATTGCGGCTTCCCTATCCTTACAGTCAAGTAGATTTAAGTCCACTACCGATCGCAAACAACCGCCAGAAAAATTTAATGCCGAGTCCCTCAATGTCGTTACCTATTCCGATCGCACAGTTTTAGTTAGTCCCTCGGCAATTGGTCAGCAACCGAGACAGTTTAATAGTTTGGTACTAATAGTTTTTGGGCTTTTCTGCTGGACAATGCTCGACTTATCGAGCAATCTGAGGGCGATCGCCGCAATCGTCTTAACCGCTTCTGGATTAACGGGATTTTTTACTTGGCAAGCCCAGTTACATTCTCCCGAAAAGATTTTACAAATTAAGTTTGCAGGGCTATGGGGAATTGCCGCCGAATATCTAATCGATATCACATCGTTCTCCATGCTTTCGATTGTCAAATTACAGGAAGCTGGCGGAGAATTGAGTTGGATGCAGCTAACGGGCAATAATCGCGATATTACCATCCCCTTAGTGATGACAAATTTGCCGTCACCTGCGGAAAAAGACGTTGATCGAAACGATCAACTAGATAAAACCCTCCGCGATGAGTTTCATCTGGCTAAGCAGGAAACGGAGCGGGACAGTTTAGGTTTAGCCAATGTTTTATTGCCACAAGGGGCAGGTATTTTAGCAGGGACAGCATTTATCCTTGTCGGTATTTTACTTTTACTCATTTTCTCCTTGCCCTCAAAATTAACATCGGAAAGTGCGATCGCTTGGTTGGGCGTTTGCCTTGTGAGTCCTGCGATCGCGAGATTTTTTCTCCAGCTAGTTGCGCCCAATAGCCTACAAAGCGATCGTCCCCAACCTAATTCGCGATTGCATTCATGGGAAATCGGCTCAGCGATGTTACTCGTCAGCGCTTTTCTCTCCTCTCAATCCATGGGTAAGGTTCTATCCCTAGGTGTTCTCCAGCAGTCGCTCCCCCTCATCAACCTTATTTGCGGATGGTTATGTATTAGCGTGGGGATCTGCCTTCTTGCCTTTGTCCGACGCACGCCGCTATGGCATAACAATTAAACCCCAAAGAGAGTTGCCGCGCTCCGCGCGGCAACTCTCTTTGGGGTTTTATACCAATTCACGAAAGTGTGACAACACTTTTGTGAATTGGTATTAATTCAACATAGCCGTACATTCAAGAATCAACTTTTGGTTGGTGAGGGAGAAAGGTTGAATTTCCAAAGCCCTATGGAAAGTGGCGATCGCTTCGCTATAGTTGCCGATCGCGGCATAGCATAAACCCAGCCCGTGAATCGCCCCAAAGTGATAGGGATTGAGCGAAATCGCTTTCAGACAATCTTTGATCGATCGCTTGTAATCGCCTTGCATATAAAACAAAACGGCTCGTCGGTTCCATGCCTCCACAAAATCTGGCTGGGAAAGAATTAATTGGGTGAGCATTAACTCCGCTTGTCTGATATTGCCGCTATCCGCCATCATTTGGCTCTGACGCAATACCTGTAATCCCTGCATCCCCTTCTGCATAAACCACATTTCCCATAACCCCTGAGTGGCTCGCTCGCGTATCTCCTCATCGGCACTTTTGAGATCTCTCAACAATTCTTCAATGGGCTGGCTCATTGGTCTAGACAAATAAATTTATGGGTAAATCATTGATAAATCAATAATTGGGCAATCATCCAGCTTGGCAGGATTTTTTCCCAATCATTTAACTTATTGTGAAAGTGAAAGTGAAAGCTAAAGCTCTATCATCTAAAGTTTGAACTAAAAGCGGGACTTGTGTTAGGTTTTTAACTCATACCTAAGAGATATTTTGTCAGTATGTCTATCATCCAAATTACCGTCCAAGAGCTAGCCGAACGTTTGGCTGGAGAACATCAAGATTTGCAACTGATTGATGTGCGCGAACGGCATGAGGTGGAAATCGCCGCGATCGCTGATTTTACGATCTTACCCCTAAGCGAATATGAGGAATGGGCTGCTGATTTCAAAGAAAAATTCGATCCCCACACAGAAACCCTAGTCTTGTGCCATCACGGGATGCGATCGGCGCAAATGTGTCAATGGCTGATCGAGCGAGGGTTTACCAATGTCAAAAATATCGATGGCGGCATTGATGCCTATGCCTATATCGTTGAGCCCACCATGGCAAAATATTGAGAATTTTATCAAAATTTCCCTAAAATAATAGGGGGTTAATGGGTTAGGAAAGGAACGCTAAAGAATACGGCTAAACCAAGCGCGGAAACGATACAGGTAATGATGGTAATAACGATAAACTTGCGATCGTTAGCGCCATAAAACCTATTTGGCAAGGAACTTGCAAGTACCATTAATCCAATTACGGCAAGAATTCCAATAAATAAGCTGCGGTTCATAGTTGTTTATTGAGTTGTTTATTGAGTTGTTTATTCCCTGTGGGGCTGTTGATAGTTTTTCGGTTCGGATCGTTTGAGATATTTCCCGATTTTTCTATCCTACCGCGACTATGAAACGGCAATTTTGGCAATTTTTCAATTTTTATAGATATATAGCTATAGCCACTGTAGTTATACCAATTCTCAAAATGGCGTTGCCATTTTGAGAATCTCAAAACCTTACTGGGTTTGGTGTTGAATTCACAAAAGTGTTGTCACACTTTCGTGAATTGGTATTAAGACCTAAAACCCGCAAATAGAGTTGCGGCGCAAAGCGCCGCAACTCTATTTGCGGGTTTTGGGTTTGTCCTAACATAATTGGCTACCACTATAGTTTCTGATATAACGCAAAAGATGGCGGCGCGAAGCGCCGCCATCTTTTGCGTTATATCAGTTGACCAAATTGCGGTTTAATAAAACCGTACCTTACAAAATCTTCTATGACCGATTGGGTGTGGCTTCAGCGATCGCTACCCACAGAAATGACAGGCGCAGATTTATGGGAATCGCTCTATGCGCATGATCCTGTAACGGTTTTGCTGGAAAGCCCCGCCGCAGCCCCTTCAAAACTAGCCCGCTATTCCATTGCCGCAGGTAAACCCCTACGCTTTTGGACTCCCGAAGTTGGGAAAATTTTGCCCTGTCTAGAACAATTGCGATCGCAATTAGTCGCCTCTGCTCAGAACACCCACATCGATCAACTTCCGCAGCATTTACCATTTACGGGGGGCTATCTGGGCTGGTTAGGCTACGATCTCGCTTGGGAAATCGAACGATTGCCCTATACCAAAACCGATACCCTACCTTTTCCGATCGCATTTTGGTATGAGCCATCTAGTTTTGCGGTCATGGATCATCAGACACAGGAAGTCTGGATCGCCGCGAGCAATCGCCAAGAGTTACATGAGTTAAGCGATCGCCTCAGCGATCGTGTTTCCCAGATACAATCCCCAGCTAATTCTTTGTCGTTCCAGTCAACCGCATCGATCCTTGGAGCCCAGCCTTCCTATTCGCCCTCCCAGCAAGGCTATGAGATGATGGTGGACAAAGTCAAAGAACATATTTATGCGGGAGATATTTTTCAGGCTAATCTTTCGATGCGCTTTGGTCATCCTTGGCAAGCCGATGGATGGCAACTATACCGACATTTACAAAGGATCAACCCTTCTCCTTTTGCCAGTTATTGGCGCACAACTTGGGGTGAAGTGATCAGCGTTTCCCCCGAACGGTTAGTCAGTTTGCGCGATCGCCATGCCGAAACTCGCCCCATTGCGGGGACAAGACCGCGCGGCAAAACCGAGCAGCAAGATCAGGAGTTTGAACGCGAATTACGCGCTTGTACCAAAGAACAAGCCGAACATATCATGCTCGTCGATCTCGAACGTAACGACCTCGGAAGGGTCTGTGAAGCAGGGACTATTCAAGTGGACGAGTTACTGGCGATCGAGCGCTATAGCCATGTGATGCATCTTGTTAGTAACGTGGTAGGTAAACTGCAAAGCGATCGCACTTTAGTCGATCTGATCCGCGCTACTTTTCCGGGGGGGACTATTACGGGCTGCCCGAAAATACGCTGTATGGAAATTATCGAGAAATTAGAACCCCAACGCCGCAGTTTATTTTATGGTTCCTGTGGCTATATCGATCGACGGGGCAATATGGATCTGAATATTCTGATTCGGACTTTGCTCAAAACTAACGATCACATTTGGGGACAGGTCGGAGCAGGGATCGTCGCTGATAGTATGAGCGATCGAGAATGGCGCGAATCCCTACAAAAAGCCCAAGCCCAACTATCCGCTCTCGGACTAAGCAGTTGAGAGCGTACCGCCCGCTACGCGAGCGTTACGCTCTTCTAGGTTTTAAATCGAAATTAGTGGCGCATGGCTTCACTCCGCGCCACTAATTTATTCACTGGGAAGGGAGTAATATAACTACATACTCAAAAGTTTATATACCTGTGAATTACTATTTTCCTTCCGATCCTCCCTATTTTTTATTTGCTATTTCTCTCATCGCAGGAATTGCCTGTGGACGCTCCTTTGAAGTAACTTTGCGGAATCTTGTCAATATTTGGTCTAAAAGCAAATCTTCGCGCACCATGCTAGAGCTAAAAAGCGCCAGCATCAAAGTGCCCTATCTCGGCATGACCATTAGTATCGCCGTATTTATGTCCACGGGACTAGAAGTATTTGGGTTTCCGACGCTTTTCGGCTATATCGTCGCCATTCCCATTACCTTAGGCATTGCTCTCCTCGTTTGGCGGCAATTAGGACAAATGTTGGTGGAGTTAGAAAAAGGTGGCTCAGCAGCACTAGATCTAGACTCTTTTGAGGGTTAGTATTACGGGACAAATTTTTATAGCCACTAGCCATCCACCGAATCTGAGGATTTTTGCTAAAGACATTGCATTGCAATATCTTTAGCAAAAAATCAGTTTCTCGCTTTTATTTTATATCTATATTCAGTAACCAGTAATGTTAGGACGAAAATCAAGCCGAATAGAGAGTTGCGGCGCTTCGCGCCGCAACTCTCTATTCGGCTTGTCCTGACTTGAGTAACTATAGCTATAACTTTAAGCAAAAGGTACTATAAAAGCCTCGCTTGGCAAAGCTTTTAAAAATTTGTCTGTACAATAACTAATAGAATTTTGCCTAGGCTAGTCAATTAATGGATGCTAAAGAATTTTTACAAGTCTATCGAGCGGGGCGAAAAGTATTTTCTAATATCAATCTCGTAGGTGCAGATCTACAGGCGATCGATCTGCACAAGATTGACTTTAGCCACGCCTTAATGAGTAAGGCTAACTTTGCCAATTCTAAGCTCTGCCGTGCTAATCTCACTGGGGCAGATCTGAGCTACTCTAATCTAAACAGCGCCGATCTTCATCGCGCCAATTTGCGCTATGCCAATCTTAAGGGAGCAGATTTACGCAATGCCGATCTCCGTGGGGCAGATTTACGTGGGGCTAATTTAAGTTGGGCAAATATGCAGGATGCTCTTTTTGAGGGCGCACAGATGACAAATGTTAATTTTTACAATGCTAAAAAATAGGGCTTATAAATTAAATAATTAGGAGTGCGCGGCAAAGCCGCGCACCCCTAATTAATACCAATTCCCAAAATGGCGTTGCCATTTTGGGAATTGGTAGATAGATAAATGAGCCCAAAAGCGACCCATTTATCTATGCTTCGCCAGTGATTGACAGCCCCTCTACCCAAATTTTGGGTGCAACCCCTGAAGGAGTAATCTTTACCTCTGGTTCAACATAAACGATCGCCTTGAGTAATTCCAAGATATCACCTGCTACAGTGGCGGACTCAATACTGATGCGATCGCCTTTATTTAACAACCAACCATCAAAAGGCAAAGAAAAAGAACCCTGTGATGCCTGTACTCCCGCATGAAGGGCTTGAAGTTCGTCAATCCAAATAACATTATCCACCTTTTCTAAGTCATAAATTGTCTCATTTGACTCATTAGCTGCATTACTACGCTCTACATGAAAAAAGTTAGGGCTTACAGAAACCTTCGCCCCCACACTACCATTGCCCGTCGGCTTGGCATTCAGACGCTTTGCCGTGACCGAGCTATGCAAAAAGTTCACTAAAACACCATCAGTAATTAAGGGCGTGCGGCGAGTTGGTGTTCCCTCCCCATCAAAGGTTGATGCACCAACATTACCTATATGCAGTTCGTCATCGCTCACATTTAGCAAGGGCGAAGCGATCTGAGTACCAATCGAATCGGGGTTAGAGAGACTGTTTTTATCAAGAATACTCTGGGCATTAAAGAGACTCGAAAAGGCACTAATTAAACTTAAAAAGGCTTCAGGAGAAAATACGACTAAGTATTTACCAGATTTAATTTTGTCGTAATTCAAATGACTGATGGTTTTTTCCGCAGTTTCTTCCACACAACCCTTGACATCTAAACTCGCAAAATCCCGACTCACGCGATAAGCCCCTGCGCTGCGAGGTTTTCTGTCTTCTTCTTCAGTTTTGGTATAAAGATAAATGGAACTATAGGAACTACTTTCATTCCGCATTGCGCCATCGCTATTAAGATAGAATCGACTGATATCGCGTTGTGAGAGCCCATTATAGGGAACTCCCGCGATCGCCCTATGTTTTGCTAATAATTCTTTCTCAGCATCTAAGAGGGTGGCGACAAGCAGCTCGATCGCAGTTTGAGGAGAAGTTTGAGGAGCAGTTTGAGATGCTTGAGGGAGAATCGCGATCGCTTCGGGACTAAAATCGGGAATGTTTTCCTTAGCTCCAAAAAAACTCGCTTCATGGGCGCTTTGGAGGGCGAGTTCTAATCCTACGCGATCGGTATTAGTGGTGGAAGTAACACCAACCGTCCCTTCCTCATTCCAAACCCTCACGGTGACGCTAGCGCGATTAGATGCCGATACTTGTTTAGGCTCGCCGCTATCCACTTCGGCACTGGTTTCATCAACGATCGCACCGTAAATATCAAATTTTTTAATCCCTAGCTTGCTAGCGGTATCTTTGGCATCGGAGACTAATTTTTCTACACTAAGCGCTGATGACATAGACCTTGTAATTATCCTTGTAATTATCTTTTGAGTAATTATTTTTTGATTTTTTCTAAGTAGCTGGGCATAATTGAAACCCACTGTCAAAATCGGTAGCGCAAGCGCAGCAAGTGCGCTATAGCTTGTGAATTCAGGTTTTAATTATGCCTAGCTACTTATTAACCATCATAGCAAGCGAAACCCTATAAATTTCCGAGGGTAATCACCGTAAGGAAATCAAGAGAGATCTGCTTTGTACAGCATCTGGCTTTTAGCTTTTAGCTTTTGGCTTTTAGCTTTTAGCTTTTAGCTTTTAGCTTTTAGCTTTTAGCTTTTGGCTTTTGGCTTTTGGCTTTTGGCTTTTGGCTTTTGGCTTTTGGTCAAAGATGACTGGTGACAGCTATAAAATAATAAGTAGCTAATAAGTAGCTAATAAGTGGCTAAGCATAGGTAAACTCAAAGTCTAGAAAATCCAGAAAATCTAGAAGAGAGTACCGCCCGCTGGGCGGTATGCTCTCTGGTTTTGATTTTTAATCATGCTGAACTACTTACTTAATTGATTTACTTAATTGATTTACTTAATTGATTTACTAAGTTGTGATAAATTCCCTATGGTTTCTCCTGAAGTTCTCCATGAATTGCGCCAAACTCTCCGTAAGGGACAACAACCAATGGCAGACTGGCAGGGTGGAGAGTTGGCTGTATCCGCAGTACCAGGCGCAGGCAAATCGACGGGAATGGCAGTTGCGGCGGCGATCGCGATCGCTAAGTTGCAACTCCATCGGCAAAAGCAACTGGTAATCGTTACCTTTACGCGCTCGGCAGTCAGCAATATTCGTAAAAAAGTATCCGAGCATTTAAAAAATCTTCACTTACCCCAGAGTGCTTTTACGGTCAGTACTCTCCATAGCTTGGCTTATAACATTGCCAGTACCCATCGCGAACTATCGGGATTTGGTGTGGGAGAAACCAAGATTATTTCCGAATCGCTCAAACAGAAGCTAATTCGCAATGCCACCTATCTCTGGGTGAAAGAGAATCCTAAACTATACGATCTACTTCTCGAAGGTAGAAACTTTGATGGTGAGGATACCGAACGTTTGCGCCGACAAACCGTATTGCGTACCGATGTATTGCCGAGCTTAGCGAGAGAAGCGATCGCTACCGCAAAAAGCTCTGGCTTGAGTCCATTAGAGCTACGCGATGCCAAAGCCCCTGATGGAGGGAATATTTTAGAAATTGCGGCGGGGCTTTATGAAACCTACGAGCGTCTATTGCGACAGGAAGGAGCTATCGACTATGACGATATGATTTTGGGAGCCTTGCGAGTATTAAGAAATGATAACGTTCGTAAATATTGGCAAGAAAGGATTTTTGCAGTATTTGAAGATGAAGCTCAAGACTCTTCTCCATTGCAGACTAAGTTATTAGAGATTCTGGCGCAGCATTCCCTCGCCCAGCCGCCCTTGTCATCGGAGGGAGCGGAGGTTAAAAACCTCATGCGAGTTGGCGATCCCAATCAAGCGATTAATTCTACCTTTACGCCCGCCGATCCGCGTTTTTTTAATGAGTTTTGCGATCGCTGTCACCTCAATGCCCAACTCTCCACCCTCGATCGGGCGGGACGCAGTACCAGCAATATAATGCGCGCCGCTAATTACGTCCTACATTGGGTCAATCATTCCGAATATGCACGAATCGAGAAGCCCTTTCGTCCTCAAAAAATCCGCCCCGTCGATGCTGATGACCCGCAGGCAAATGCCAACCCCGAACCCATGGGCAAGGGTGTAGAGATTTATACTCCCGATGATATCGAGCGGGAAATGGAAATGATTGGCGATCGCATTCTGCAACTCTATGCCCAAAATCCCCAGACCAGTATGGCGATTTTGGTGCGCCAACATAATCAGGGACGATTTGTGGCGGATGCTTTGGCAGGGCTGAGCAAAGAGCATGACATAAAAATCTATGATGTGGAACAGAGCGATCGCCGTTCGCGTGTGCCGATGGATATGTTGGCAATTTTACAATTTATGGAACGCCCCCATTCCCCTGACAATCTCAAGTCAGCCTTAGAAGTTCTCAAAGATCGCCAAAAAATCTCATCACAGCAGGATCTCAATGCGCTTGCCAGCAATCCCGAAAAATTTCTCTATCCCACCCTCCTCGATCCGAGCCTATCAACCCTTGCGCAAGAGACTCAATCCAAATGTATCGGGCTGCTCCGTGCCAAAATAACGCTCCCCCTATACAACCTGATTCCCTTTATTGCCTTTACCCTCTACGACGAAGAGGCAGGACTATTGGCAACAGCGGATAAATTAGGCGATCGCCTCAACCAGCAACTCGTCGGCAATTACTCAATGCAAACCGTAATTGAAGCCCTACGAGAAATTGTGGAATCGGAGAGTTTTGAAGCTGTTGAAGATGAGAATTTAGAAGGACGTTACATGGCAGGCGGACAGGTAACGATTATTAGTTTGCACAAATCCAAGGGTTTAGACTGGGATGTCGTTTTCATGCCCTTTCTCCATAAACGTATTTGTCCTGGAGAAGCCTATATTCCTGAAGCCGTTAAGTTCTTGGGGGATTTCGGCTTGCCCGAAGTAACGCGGGCTCAGATTCGGGCGATCGTTCACGGCGATCGCCTTCCTAACGCTGAAGAAGCTTGGGCGCAATATAACTACCTCAAACAGGCTGAGGAGTTTCGGCTACTTTACGTTGGCATGACCCGTGCCAAGAAATTACTATGGCTTTCAGCGGCAAAAGCCGCCCCTTTCAGTTGGAATACTCTAGAAAACCGCACTGAAAATGCGCCAATTTGCCCTGCGATCGCTGAGTTAGCTCGTAAATTTCCCGAACTACTTTCCTGAAATGCTAAAATATGCCTTGATATTTTGTTAGGAAAACAACATATGTCCACTAGACGCAGTGATAGCGCATTTCCTGTTGGTTATAACCGAGATACTGATAGCCTTGTCGAAGGAATGACAAAACGTGAATATTTTGCGATTATGATCATGCAAGGACTCACAACGGCTAATGCTAAGTTTGAAGATGAGTATCAGAAAGCACGTTTAGCTGTCACTGAAGCTGATGCCTTGATCGATATTCTCGCCTACGAAGCAAATCCTAAAGCATAGCGCCCTTAATGATATAGCTGTTAGCTGTCGCCATCTGCGTTAGGACAAAATCAAAACCCAAGAATAGAAGGTTGGCGCTCAGCGCCAACCTTCTATTCTTGGGTTTCTGGCGATAGCCATGTTTTCTATAGGGAGACTATCATAGAGATAGATTTTCAGGTAATTCATTCAAGTAATTCATCTAAGTAATTCATCTATGTTTACCCAGCCAATTAAATTGATTAATCAAACGCTTAACAAAAAATTTAATAAACCCTTTAATCAGATATTTACTTTATTTACTCATTTATTTACTGAAAAAGCTCCTAAGCAATCGGTTTACCAGATCGGTAATCCGATCTTGAGGCAAATCGCTCAACCGATCGCTGATACGAGCGATCGCGAGATCCAACAGCTCATTGATGCCATGCTAGTTACTCTCAAAGAAAGTAGAGGTGTTGGCTTGGCAGCTCCCCAAATCGGGAAATCGCTACAATTATTAATTGTGGCTTCCCATCCCAATCAACGCTATCCTCATGCGCCCCAAATGGAACCAACAGCCATGATCAATCCCCAAATCATCTCGCATTCAGAGGAAACTGAAAAAGGATGGGAAGGTTGTTTGTCCGTACCCATGATTCGCGGGCTAGTCCCCCGCTACCGTGAAATTGAAGTTGCCTATACGGATCGATATGGCGATCGGCAAGTTGCTAAATTAACGGATTTTGTGGCTCGAATATTCCAACATGAATACGATCATTTAGAAGGTAAGGTCTTTTTAGATCGGGTAGAAAGCTCCCTCGATCTCGCCTCGGAAGCTGAGTATCACAAACTTTTACAAGTATCTAAAGTAAGTTAAAACTGCAAAGAAGGAGACGGCGCGAAGCGCCGTCTCCTTGCGACTAAAATATGAGTGGCGGCGCTTCGCGCCGCCACTCATATTTTGGGTTTTTATTTTTCCTAGCTATCTTTTATTTGCAGTTAATGCCTCAAATTTTTTCTTTTGTTCGGGTGTCAACAGCGCCACCAACTGCCTTCTGTGATCGACCAGAAGCGCCCCTATCGTCTTCTTTTGATCGGCAGTTAAATTTAATGTTTTTAAGACGGGCACAAATCCTTGTCTAGCTTTTAAACCTGTTTCCAGCTTTTGACGTTGTTCGGGAGTCAGATTTTGGGCAACTTTCTTATAGGTGTCCGTAGTAATAGCAATTAGTTTCTTCTTCTGAGCCGCTGTTAGATTCAGTTGTGCTAAGACCTCTGATTTTACAGAATCATCTTCAGCTTTAACAGCTCCCTTAGTTTGCGTGATTGCAGTCCATCTCTCAGCATTAGCGGGCATAGCTCTTAGGGCAAAGCCCGAACTCAAGATAACAAGCGCAGTGAGGATAAGGGAATTTAGTTTTTTCATGTTTATTTAAATGAATTAACGAATGAATTAACGATCGCTATGGAAATTCAGTAAGCTTGGCTATAGTTTAGATGCATTCTTGGCAAATTTGTTCCCATGCTGTGATGGGATCTACTGCCGCTGTAATTGGGCGACCAATGACTAAATAGTTAGCACCAGCGGCGATCGCCTGCCGAGGAGTCATCACACGACTTTGATCGCCCACTGCGGCTCCGCTCGGGCGCACTCCTGGAGTCACCAAGCAAAAATCATCACCTAATAGCGATCGCAGTTTGGCAGCCTCATGGGGAGAACAAACCGCTCCCTGCAAACCGCTCGCCCTTGCCAACAAAACCATCTGGGACACATATTCAGGGATATCTAAACCAACCTTGAGATCGTCGGCTAATGCTGTCGCCGAAATACTGGTTAAGAGCGAAACCGCTAAAAGTTGCGTTGACGAGTCTTGAACCTCCGCTTGCGCAGCTTGCATCATTGCCCCACCGCCTGCTGCGTGAATTGTTAAGAAATCTGCACCATATTTAGTAGCAACTCGACATGCTGAGGCAACGGTATTGGGGATGTCATGGAGCTTTAAATCGAGAAAAATCCGTTTGTTACGGGTCTTTAGTTCGCGTAAAACCGTAACGCCATCGGCTATAAACAGCTCCAGTCCTATTTTCCAGAAATCCACCTGTGGTAAGCGATCGCATAAATTAATCGCTTCCGTCGCTGATGGGACATCTAGCGCCACAATAATTTTGGTAGAGACTTTGGTAGAGATTTTGGTGGGGATAGCTTCAGGATTAAGGTTTATTTTCATTGCTTTATCGCAAATTTGAACGATACTAGAGCCTAATCCTATTACGTATTGACGTTCGGAGGATCTATGCGCGCAGTATTGATGGCAGGCGGGTCGGGAACAAGACTACGTCCGCTCACATGTGACATGCCAAAACCGATGGTCTCGGTACTAAATCGACCGATTACTGAGCATATTCTCAATTTATTAAAACGTCATGACATTCGCGAAGTAATCGCCACTTTGCATTACTTGCCTGATGTAATTCGAGAACATTTCGGTGATGGCTCCGATTTTGGCGTAAATATGATGTATGTGGTTGAGGAGGATCAACCGCTGGGAACCGCTGGCTGTGTTAAAAACGTAGAAAGCCTTTTAAATAGTACTTTTCTGGTAATCAGCGGCGATAGCATCACTGACTTCGATCTGACCGCCGCCATCAAATTCCATCGCGCCAAAAAATCTCAAGCTACCCTGATTTTAAGGCGAGTAACCGATCCGATGGCCTTTGGAGTGGTAATTACCGATGAAGAAGATCGTATTAAAAGGTTTCTAGAGAAACCCTCAACGAGTGAGGTCTTTTCCGATACGGTAAATACAGGTATTTACATTCTGGAACCTGAAGTTTTAAATTTTTTACCCGTAAATCAGCCCAGCGACTTTTCTAACGATCTATTTCCCCTGTTGCTTGCCAAAAATGTACCTATGTATGGCTATATCGCTAGTGGCTATTGGTGCGATATTGGTTCCCTCGATGCCTATCGGCAAGCCCAATATGATGCCATCAGGGGAAGAGTACATCTAGATATGGACTACGTGCAGCTACGGACAGGGCTCTGGATTGGCAAACATACGGTCATCTCGCCTACGGTACAGATCGAACCCCCTGTATTGATTGGTAGCAACTGCGCGATCGGCGATCGCACTAAAATTTCCGCAGGAACGATCATTGGCGATCGCGTCACCATTGGGGCTGATTGCGATCTCCAGCGACCGATCGTGGGCAACAGTGCCATGATTTCTGAGGAATGTCATCTCTGGGCTTGCACGATTTCGCGCAACGTGAGGGTTAGTAGAAGAGCCCATGTGATGGAGGGAGCCGTGGTTGGCTCTAACTCAGTAATTGGGGAAGAGGCAAGAGTTTTTCCCAATGTGCGGATTTGGCCAAGTAAGCATGTGGAAGCAGGCGCAACCCTTACCACAAACTTAATTTGGGGGGCGATGGCATCACGAAACCTATTTGGGCAATATAGTGTATCTGGGCTCGCCAATGTGGATATTACGCCTGAATTTGCCGTCAAGCTGGGGGCGGCCTATGGTGCAACCCTACGCCCCAATTCCCATGTGATGGTATCGCGAGATCAGCGGACGATCTGCCGAATGCTAACGCGATCGCTAATTTCAGGGTTAATGTCCGTCGGCATTAATGTGGAGAACCTCGAAGCCACGGCAATTCCCATCTCGCGATTCATTGCACCCAGTTTAGGCGTTGTCGGTGGTATCCATGTGCGCGTCCATCCCGATCGCAGTGACTGTGTAACGATCGAGTTTTTGGATAGTAATGGCATTAATATCAACAAAGCGACAGAGAAAAAGATCGAGGGAACCTTTTTTAAAGAGGACTTCCGCCGCGCCCGTATTGAGGAAATTGGGGAAATTAGCTATCCCACCCGCGTACTGGATTATTACAACACTGGGTTTGCCAAAAACATTGATGTAGAATCAATTCGTTTTAGCGATTGTAAAAAAATTGTCATTGATTACGTCTATGCCGTGTCAGGGGCAGTCTTACCAAGGATTTTAGGCAAATTTAGCACCGATGTCGTCGTTCTCAATGCCAGCCTCAATGAGGTGGCTCCCGCTCCCGTGGATCGCGAAAAAATGTTGACCCAACTAACCGATGTGGTCAAGGCGGTTAGAGCCAACTTTGGGGTACAGGTCTTTGCTAATGGCGAAAAGTTTATCTTGATCGATGAATTGGGTAAGCCTATCCGCGATGAGCTCTTGACGGGTTTAATGGTGGAAATGGCTCTGATGTCACAACATGGCGGCACTATTGTCGTTCCTGTCTCCGCCTCAGGCATGGTGGAATTAATTGCGGAGCGTCATGCAGGCAAAGTGATCCGTACCCGTGCTAATCCCACAGCGTTAATGGCAACCTGTCATAGCCATGAGGGGGTAGTGCTGGGAGGCTCGGCTGAAATGGGATTTATCTTCCCGCAACTGCATCCAGGCTTTGATGCCATGTTTAGCATTGCCAAAATTATGGAATGGATTACGCTGCAAAAGCGATCGCTATCGCAGGTACGGTTGCATTTACCCCGTTGTCATTTTCGGAAGCAGATAGTGCGTTGCCCTTGGAGCATCAAAGGCACGCTCATGCGCCACCTAGTCGAATCCTATGGGAGAGAAAAGGTAGAACTGATCGATGGGGTAAAGGTTTTTTATAGCGATTTTGACTGGGTTTTAGTGTTGCCCGATGCTAGCGATCCCCTCGTCCATGTTTTTGCCAATGGTTTCGATACCCCATTCAGTAATGGACAAGCATGGGCTGAGCAACACCTCCAAGATGTTTGCAGTCATATTGAAGGATTTTGTAAGTTACAGATTGCTCTGTCTAAAGATTCTGTCCTGCTTGATAACTAAATCCAAAAGAATGATTGGTGGCGCTTCGCGCCACCAATCATTCTTTTGGATTTGTAGAAGAAAATGGCGTAGCCATTTTGTGATTTGGTATAATTTGCATTGTCCTATAAAAAAGTTTGGGCAATGGGTTGACAAAACCCCATATACCTTTGCTATAGTAAGTACCGCGCAATCAAAGAGATTTGAAAAACGCACCGATACTGTAAGAGACACAATGGGGTGTCGCCAAGTGGTAAGGCAGCTGGTTTTGGTCCAGCCATTCCGAGGTTCGAATCCTTGCACCCCAGTTAGAACATAAAGTTAAAAAATAAAAAAGCTCCTCTTTGAGGAGCTTTTTTATTCCCAAAACCGAATTGGCGGCGCTTCGCGCCGCCAATTGTGTAATTCTAACCAGCGAAATTATCCTTTTGTCCGCGAATTCTGGCAAAGACGCGATCGGGAATATCAAGCCCCGCCGATCGCTGAATTGCGGGCGCATCCCAACGCATAAAGGGATTAGTCTGCTTTTCTAAACCAATCGTGCTGGGAACTGTAGATTCGCCCCTTTGCCGCATGGCTGTTGCAGTGACCATCCTCTCTTGTAAATCAGGATTCTCGCCATCAACGGTGAGGGCAAACTTGAGATTACCCAAGGTATATTCATGGGCGCACCAAACGCGAGTATCGTCAGGCAATTGACGCAATTGATCGAGGGATTCTAGCATCTGGGCGGGAGTGCCTTCAAATAATCTGCCACAGCCTCCTGCAAATAAAGTATCCCCGCAGAATAATTCACCACCTTGATCGCCCACCGCAGGGAAATAATAGGCAATATGCGCGTAAGTATGTCCAGGAACAAAAAATACTTCCGCTTCGCGATCGCCAAAGGTCACGCGATCGCCGCCTTTGAGAAATACTTGCTGGTGGGGAATGCGATCGCGGTCTTTTTCGCCACCATAGACAATTGCATCGGGAAATTTTTTAATTAGCGCATTATTACCACCAACATGATCGCCATGGTGATGGGTATTAAAAATCGCAACTAAATTTGCGCCTAGTTCTTCTAACTTATCTAAGACTGGCTCGGCAACCGCAGGATCGACGACTGCGGCAGTATTACTGGCAGGATCGTACAAGACAAACACATAGTTGTCACTAAGAACGGCTAGACGATGAATTTGCATGGGATTTTTAGTATGGTTCGCAGGCAGTGCTTTGCACTGCCTATGGTAGGGATTTATAAATGAACTACGATCTCTATTTCATCTCCATTATACCGAGTCAAATCTATAAATTTCTCTTTTACAATCTCGCCGTTTGCGGTCATCTGCTTGATGTCGCTGTGATTGACTACCGTTAGCGCGATAACCTTACCTCGAAACTTACGTTTTGCTGTAAATCCAGACCACTCACTTGGAATTTTAGGATCGATGATCATGCCTGTAAATGTGGGCTGGAATCCTAAGATGTAATCGATACCAATGCGAAGCATCCATACGGCTGTGCCTGTGAGCCATGAATGACTTGCCTGACCTTGGGTTTCATGATCGGGACTGGTCACATATTCGGGATAGACATAGGGTTCGGTTTCAAAGCGATCGCATTTTGCATCAGTCGCCTGTGAAGAATTAATCGGCATCATGCGGCGATAGATGTCCCAAGCAAATTCCGTATCACCATTGAGAATCGAAGCTAATACAAACCAAGAGGAGGCATGATTAAACACTGCACCATTTTCCTTCTTTCCCGGAACGCAACGACTGATTAGCCCAACGGTGTCATCAATTTCCGTAAAGGATGGCGCGACGATTTGCATTCCAAAGGGAGTAGCCAAATATTCGCGGCTGCTTGCCATTGCTTTATCAGCACGTTCCTGTGGCGCAAGTTCGGAAATTACCGCCCATGATTGAGCGTTGAGAAAGATTTTGCCTTGCGACGCACTCGATACGCCGATGGGTTCGCCATTGTCACGGAAGGCGCGTAAATACCATTCACCATCCCAACAGACATCATTGGTTACTTGGCGCAAATGCTCATAGAACTTCTGAAATCGATCTAATGCTGCGCGATCGCCTTGTTGTTCGCAAACTGGTAAAGATTTTTTCAATACATAACCTAAGAAAAATGCGCCCCAAGTGGTTTCGCCTTTGCCCTGTGAGCCCACATGGTCGAGGGTGTCGTTCCAATCACCTGTAAAGATGCGTGGCATTCCTCTCTCGCCTGTATTGGCGATCGCAAAGTCCAGCGCTCTCACCAAATGCTCGTAGACATTGCCTGAAGTCTCATCATGGTAAGGAACCACTTCTTCAAGAATAGAAAAATCACCCGTTTCCTTGAGGTATTCCACAATCCCAAAGGGAATCCACAAAGGCGTATCAGAATGGTTAGTGCGCTCGCCTGTATTGGTCAGGACAAAATAATTATGTAAAGTGGAACCATCCTTAAATTGGAAGTTCAGCGCTTTAATTAATCTTTCTCTGACTCGCGCAGGATCGACCATGACTACGCCGAGAATATCCTGAAAGCGATCGCGCATTCCTGTCCCAAATAGCAATCCACCGTGATAGTAGCCCGAATTTCGTGCCATATCAAAAGTTACTGCCGCCTGATACTGATTCCAGACATTGATCATCGCATTAAAGGCTTCATCGGGTGTTTGTACCTGTACACAGGACAAATGCTGATCCCATTTTTGTTTTAGTTGAAGGAATTGGCGATCGATAGTTTTTAGGAGATCCCCTCCAGCCCCCCTTAATAAGGGGGGAGAAGAAAATTTATCCTCCTTATTAAGGGGGGTAGGGGGGATCTCTTTCGGCACAATTTCCAAAGTCACGGCAAAATCCACAGAGCCATTTGCTGCCAAGCTAATCTTCGACTGCAAAGCCACCACAGGATCACCCGCCGTAATCTCGGTATTCTGCATCACCCCTGTTTCTACCGCCACAGGATTAGATTCCGATCGCCATCTGCCAATAAACTTATCGAGACTGCTATCAAAGCCTGAAATTGGCAAACTTTGCGAGAAATAAACCTGATACTTCCAATCAATATTTGGTTGCTTAACGGAAACTCCCTTATTCAAAACCCAATAGCGGCGCGTAGCTACTAAAGCTTGCAGTTCTCGATCGAAATGAATATCCGTGAAATGTTTGTCATTAGGTTGATTGATCTGATCGTTGAGAGCATTGCCCATCAATAATTCCAAGAATGAATAAATCTCTAAATCACGGGCTTGTCCTGAAAGTTCCGTTAACTTCACGCGCCAAACTTCCGCATTGGTTTCAGTAGGAACGAAGTAAGTAATTTCCCCACGAATTCCATTTATCTCCGTGGTAATCTTGGTGTAGCCTTGCCCATGACGACATTCATAGGAATCATATTTTAAATCAATTGTCGGAGCCCAACTCAGTGACCAATATTTCCCCGTGGCGCTATCTTTAACCATTACATAACGTCCAGGACGATCCCAAGGCAGACAGTTATAGCGCATTCGGCTGATGCGGTTATCCCGTGGCGATTCCAAAAAGCTAAAGCCGCCACCTGTATGGGAAATTAGCCCTGCATATTGGCTATTCCACATATAGTTAAACCAAGGGCGCGGAGTGCGCGGATTTGTAATCACAAATTCCCGATAATCTTCGGTGTAATAGCCATACTGGTTTGCGATCGCCACGATGAAAAATATTCCTATAGATGATAGTTATTACTCATTGAACCACAGACTGTATATGCATCTATAAGCGATCACCCCAAAATTAATTTTAAGGCGATCTCATATATCCCAATTACCAGTACTGAATTTTTTGTCAGTTTATTTAGGGAGATAAAGCGTTCTCATCACAATTAATTAACTGTTATAATCATTCTGTCTTTTAGCTCAAAAGGATATCGTGATCGTGTTACTGCAAGAACTTAAAGAACAGTCTTATAAATTATCAACAAGCGATCGCCTCGAACTAATAAGCGCGATCGCTCAATCTTTGCAAAAATCACAGAAGATATCTGCTAATTTTGAACCTAAGACAATTCAAACCCAACGTCCTGCTTTTGGTGTCATGAAAGGAAGTGGCGAAATTTTGGGAGATATAGTTGCCCCAGCATTATCTGAAAGTGCTTGGGAAGTATTGCAATGAAGCTTTTGCTCGATACGCATATTTGGCTATGGTATTTACTCGCAGATGATCGCCTATCAAGTGAACTAAAATCACTAATCGCAAATCCAGCTATTGAGATTTGGTTAAGTCCGATTAGTATTTGGGAGACAGTCATTCTTGCGGAAAAACGGCGAATATCTTTACAGCCTAATACGAGTAAATGGATTAACTTATCGCTTCAAAAATTAGAAACTCGCGAAGCTCTGTTAAATCATGAAATTGCGATTTTGAGTCGTGAAATTGCCTTACCTCATCAAGATCCTGCGGATCGGTTTATCGCGGCTACCGCAATTTTCTATGATCTAACTTTGGCGACTATGGATGGAAATCTTACTGGCTTTGCTGGGTTGAAAACAGTTAGCTAAAATTAGCCACAATCCCATAAAACCCTCATAAAATAGCGAGCGCCAAAAATAATTTCAAGGCGATCGCCCATCACCAAATCTCCAAAACTGAAGTTTTTGTCAGCTACAATCATCTTGTCTCTAAATCTCAACAGCATCAGTCGCGATTATGAGTTATTGCCTTAATCCTGTTTGCACTCAGCCTCAAAATTCAGATGTAACTTTTTGTCAGTCCTGTGGCGCTAAGTTGTTGCTACGGGAGCGTTATCGGGCGGTGCGTCAGATTGGACAGGGTGGTTTTGGTAAGACGTTTTTGGCAGTGGATCAAGATTTGCCTAATAAGCCTGCTTGTGTGATTAAGCAGTTTAGTCCGCAGATTCAAGGTGCTAGTGGTTTACAAAAGGCGACTGAGCTTTTTGAGCAGGAGGCAGTGCAGCTAAATATTTTGGGTAAGCATCCGCAGATTCCTGAGTTGTTGGCGCATTTTGAACAGGATGGGCGGTTGTATTTGGTGCAGGAGTATGTGAAGGGGCGGAATTTGGCGGAGGAGTTGGCGCAGGATGGGGCTTTTAGTGAGCCGAAAATTCGGGAGTTGTTGGTTGGGTTGTTGCCTGTGTTGCAATATATCCATGACAATCAGGTGATTCATCGGGATATTAAGCCAGAGAATATTATTCGGCGTGATGATGGGATGTTGTTTTTGGTTGATTTTGGGGCGGTGAAGTTGATGACTGGTACTGCTCTATTGGGAACTGGAACTGTAATTGGCGATCCGCGATATATGTCTCCCGAACAGTTGAGGGGTAAGGCGGATGGTAGTAGTGATTTGTATGCTTTGGGTGTAACTTGTCTTCACCTTATTACGGATGTTGACCCATTGAATTTGTTTGATGATGCGGAAGGTGAATGGGTATGGCGAGATTATTTGTCTTCTGTGAGTTCGGGAATTGCTGCTCTACTAGATAAAATGGTTGTAAGAGCAATGAAGAAGCGCTATATCTCAGCTTCAAAGGTCTTATCTGATTTGGGAGTTAGGTCAGAAATAGTAGTTAGTAAATATAGCGAATCACAGGTTACTTCTGAAAAAGTAGATGTGATACAAATACAATCACTTACTCCTGTTCAAATTGGAAATAAGTATGGATATGAGAACGAATCAGGACAGGTTGTTACAAAACTACTATTTGATTATGCAAAACCTTTTTCTGAGGGACTGGCGGCAGTCTTATTTAATGATAAGTGGGGTTTTGTCAATGCAACTGGAGAGTTTGAAATTAACCCACAATTCGATAGAGCCTATAGCTTTGGCAATGGCTTGGCGAGAGTAAAAGTCAAAAAAAAGTATTATTTTATTAATAAAAAAGGTGATGTAGCACTTAGACCTAATTTTAAATTTATTGGAGACTTTAAAGAAGGAGTCGCAAGAATTGCTATCAATCCATATGAAAAAAAGCGTCTTTACCAATTTGGTACTAGTGTTATTGATTATTTTGATTCTCAGAATGAATTTGATGAAATATGGGAAAATTTAGTTGGCAAGTATGGTTTTATTAACACAAATGGTGATCTGGTTATTGATCCACAATACGATATCGCATTCTCTTTTCATGAAGGAATGGCTATAATCGGCGTGGGTGAGCATAGAAAATATGGAGATAAATTAGATGAATTTGCTAGTTTTGCGGGAAAATATGGATTTATTGATAAAAATGGCAAAATTATTATCAATCCCATTTTTGAAGGCGTTAGTTATTTCAAGAACGGAGTAGCGAGGTTTAGTAGATACATAGGAAATGAAATATATCAAGGCTTTATTGACAAAAGTGGAAAAGTAATATTTCAAATTAAAGACTGTTATGAATTAAATGATTTTTCTGATGGTTTGGCAGCTTTTAAGAACACAGATATTAGGTGGGGTTATGTTGATTGGTCTGGGAATGTTGTAATAAAGCCTAAATTCTGGCAAGTAGAACCATTTAAAAATGGATATGCAAAAGTAGAAACAATGGGAAATTGGTTCTCTTCAAGAAGATCTCGGACAATTGATAAGGCTGGAAAATTTGTGGATTAAAGGAGGAAATGGGAATGACAGCACAGCCTATGAATACCAAAATTACAAACATCATCAAACTGCGATCAAACCATCCAGCATCGATCAAAGAGATGATTCAAAGTGACTTTGCGAAAAGATTACAAAGTCTTGAATTAGGACTACAAAAAACTCAAACACGACTAGAACAATTTGAAGCAAAATATCAATGGTCAACTGAAACATTTATCAATCTTTTTACCAGCGATCAGACAATCAGTATAAATTAAAAATCTGGAGAACAAACAATGATTGAACTAACTTTTGAGCAGAGGCAAGATGTCATCAAACAGGTCGAAACTCCTCCTCGTGCGATTGATCCAGATACAGCCATAACCTATGTACTTATTCGCGAAGAAGTATATGCAAAAATAAAAGCACTTTTAATCGAAGAGCAAAATAATCAATTCTTGCAAGATATGTACCTTCCTGTCATGGAAACCTTCGGCAAAGAAGGCTGGGACGATCCAGCGATGGATATCTACAACGATCTCGATCCCCGCAGACAATCATGAATATTCAACGCGGAGATATTGTGCTAGTCGATTATCCTTACACTTCAAGTAGTGAAACTAAAGTCCGTCCAGTCCTTGTCATCCAGAACGATCGCGACAACCAACGGCTCAAAAACACAATCGTAGTCCAAATCACAAGCCAAACCCAACGTTCCTTAGAACCAACGCAATTATTAATCGTAATGGCGCCCCCTGAGGGGCAAGAATCAGGACTAAGACAAGATTCTGTCATTAATTGCGTCAATCTACTTACACTGGACAAAGATAAAATTCTCAGAAAATTGGGACGGCTACCGAATTCCTTACTCCAAAAAGTCAACGACTGTTTAAAGGCAGCACTAGAGTTAACCTAGAGTCAGAGATCATTTATAAAATTATTCATTGTTTAAGTCTAAATAGTCTATGAATGCCAAAATTACAAACATCATCAAACTGCGATCGAATCATCCAGAATTGATCAAAGAGATGATTCAAAGTGACTTTGCGAAAAGATTACAAAGCCTTGAATTAGGGCTACAAAAAACTCAAACACGACTAGAACAATTTGAAGCAAAATATCAATGGTCAACTGAAACATTTATCAATCTCTTTACCAGCGATCAACTACAACATAGACTTGACTTTGATGAATGGCTAGGAGAAGCATGGATGTTAGCAAAATTGCAACAGAAAATCGCAATTGTTGAAAATGAGGATCTAAACCAAATATGAAACGCACACAAGTAAAAGTAAATCTATCTCTTCCTTTCAAAGCTCTCATAGAAATGATGAGTTCCCTAGAACTGCGAGAGAAAATAAAACTACGAGAACTATTAGATCGAGATATTGCCATAACTCAACAAAAATCTCAAAACCTATCTTCACAAGAAACCTCACAGGAACTAGAACCTGCGATGGAAAGTTTTCGGCGCGGTTGGGATGACGTAATGAATGGTAGAACCAGACCAATTTCAGAACTTTGGGATGGGATTGATGTCGATTGATCCATTAGTTGAGCTTAAATTCTCAGAAGAGTTTAAAAATAAACTTCGCGATTTATCAAAAAAGTATCGTAATATTCGCGCAGACTTACAGCCAGTTCTTGACGACCTCCAAGCAGGAAACTTTCAAGGCGATCAAATTGCTAACGTTGGCTATACAGTTTTCAAATTGCGGATTAAGAATCGAGATAACAAGAAAGGTAAAAGTGCGGGTTACAGAGTCATTTACTACGTCAAAACAGCCACATCGGTGATTCTAGTTACGATTTACTCAAAATCAGAGCAGTCAAATATCCCAGCCGCAGAAATTCGCCATATTCTGGCTAACTATGAATAATCACCTACCGATCATCTTTGGTGTAATAGCCGTATTGGTTTGCGATCGCCACGATGAAAAATATTCCTACAGTTGATGATGAGCCTCATATATTGAACCACATACGGTAAAGGATGGGTGACGCGAAGCGCCACCCATCCTTTTGATCGCTTACTTCAATCCAGTACTGCCAAAACCGCCAGTACCGCGATCGCTAGATCCTAAGACACCTTCAACATAATGCGCTTGTACTACCGTTTTTAATACTAACTGAGCAATCTTTTGCCCTTTAGTAAAGGTGTAAGGTTCCTTACCAAGATTAACCACTATCACTTGAATCTCGCCGCGATAGCCAGCATCAACGGTACCAGGAGAATTGAGAACCGTAATGCCATGTTTCAAAGCCAAACCACTCTTAGGACGCACTTGGATCTCATAACCAAGGGGAATATCCACAGCCAATCCCGTCGGAATAGCCGCACGATCTAGGGGTTGGAGCGTAACTTCAGCAACCGTATAAACATCAGCCCCCGCATCGCCAAGATGAGCGTAACTAGGAATCTGTGCCTCTGGATGCAGCTTTTGAAAATTGATTTTTATATTTTGCATTTATATTTTGCATTTATTAGAAATTAATTAGAAAGTGAGATTAGGAGTGGGATTAGTTTTGGATGGTTCGGGGGCAGGCTGATTGGGATTTGGCACTGGTGATGGTTCGGGCGATTTTGGTGATGGAGTAGGACTGCTACTCGGTGATGGTTCGGGCGATCGCGTTGGTTCTATGGGAGTGGCGGTAGGAGAAGTACTAGGTGTAGCGGTGGGTTTATCCGTGGGCGTAACTGAGGGGCTGGGAGTTGAAACTCGCGTCGGAATTGGTTGGGGTTTTACTGGAGCTTCTAACTTAACGTCAAGTCTATAGGTAGTTTCATTCGTGCCCGTGGTTTTAATTTTGACATAGTAAACTCCATCCTTTTTTAGTCGTCCTTGCCAATATCCAGAGGCATTATCGATCGCTTTACGGTCGAGAGCAACTTGATCGTCACTCTGGATCGTCATCTGTAGATCGGCTCCCGATAAAGAGACTGTGAGTAATTCATCTTTCCCGCCATTAAAACGGACATTAACAACTTGTCCCGATGCGATCTTCTCGCTACTAAATCCCTGTTCGAGGCTGTCATTAATCGACTTAAGATCGAGACTAGTATTGATGTTTGTTACATTTACCGCGCTTGGTGTGGCATTAGGAGAAGCGATCGCCGACTCGGTGGGATTGGTCGTCGTCACGCGGTTGCGACCAAAGAAAAATGAGGTAACAGCCCAAGAACCAATACCCGCAACGAGAATTATTAAAATGCCAAAAAACCAGTTAACTCCACCACCATTTCCCGAATTCGACATATTTGTATTACTGTTGCCATAGCTATTGTCAGGATTACGGTTATTTGCACCAGCTAATACCGTTCTTTGGGGCAAGGTCGCCGCCACTTTGGATGGAACTGGTCGCCCCACCGCATAGGTCTTTGCCCCCGAAAAAGATGCTTGTGCAACCTGTAGAGCCTGTATCACTTCGTCAGCAGAACGATAGCGATTCGTGGGTTTATAGCTCAACATTTGGTTAATTACCCTTGCAAAGGCAGGATTGACATTCGCAAATTGTTGCCAATTCCAAGCCAGATTGATGCTGTCAAACAATTCCGATGGCTCACGTCCCGTCATCAGAACGATGGAAGTTACGGCAAGCGCATAAAGATCGCTATTGGCATAGGCATTCCCCGACTGTAATTGTTCGGGCGGTGCGTAGCCAGCTTTGCCTGCCACCGTTGAGGCAGGAATTCCCATCTGTGAGTTAAGTTTGGCATTGGTTTCTTGAACTACGCCAAAATCAATCAGCACGGGCAAATTATCCTGCGATCGCAACATTAGGTTTTCGGGAGAGATATCGCGGTGGATAATATTGTGGCTATGTAAATAGCTCAATACAGGCAAAAGCTGCTGCATCAGCGCGAATATCTCATTCTCTGAGAATGTCTGTCCCGTCTTGAGCCGTTCGAGCAGCAAATTACGGTAATTTTTACCCTCTACATAGTCCTGTACCAAGAGTAACCTTCCCTCAGACTCAAAGGTAGCGCGAAACTCTGGCACTTGGGGATGACGAATTTGATAAAGTACCGAGGCTTCGCGCCGAAAGAGTTCCTTTGCTTTTTCCGTTACCTCTTGCGAATCTTGAGGCGGAATAAATTCTTTGAGTACACAGGTTTCATTAAAGCGCTCTAGGTCTTGGGCCAAATAGGTGCGCCCCATGCCACCCTGCCCAATCGTCGATCGAATAGCATAGCGACCTTTAAGAACAAAACCTTGAGGAAATGAGGGTTGCATTGTTGGTAATAGGTAATTGGTGATAGGTGGTAAACGATTTACAAAATTAATACCTTACTGCCATCGCACTCCCACGAATCAGGTATTTAGAACCTTCAATATCAATGGATGTTCCAACCTTAACCTTTTCGTTGCCAAATACTACGCCATCATTGGTAACTCTGGCAGTTGCCTCAAGGGTGAGGGCGAGATCTGACTGAGATGTGGATACTGCACGGGGATCGTCAAAAAATACCGCCGTTCCATCGGCTTTCGCCGCGACCACTTTGGGCGTAGAAATGTCAACTTTTTTGATCGTGACTTCGCCCCTAGGTTGGTTGCGGATAATAATGTTAACTTTATCGCCAACTTTGATCAGATTGCGCGGATCGGTTGCACTTAAGCCCCTTACATTCATATCTACTTGAACGGTTTTATTTTCGGCAGATAACATTTGGGCGATCGAGTTGCCGCTATTGCCGGGAACGAGGAGTAAGCCGATCAGGACAATCAGGATCGTCGCGATCGCCCCGATGTCAAGAATGCTTAGTTTGCCAAATAAACGACCCTGCCGATCTAAAATTGCCATGCGTATTTGCTGATATAACAGTTGAAATATTGTTAAAGGTGTGATGAAGCGACAAAAGCTCTCAGCATTACAGTATAGCAACCGTTAAGACGATTAAAATATAAAACCCAGAGAGCTAGAGCCTTCTTGCCTTTTCCCGATTATTTCCCTGATTAGTTAGCCGATCATTTTTGCGGTATTGCATTCAATAGCTCTTCCGCAATGATTTCGGTCATGATGCTCGACATTTTGGGCAACAAAATTTCGTTGGTGCGGCGCATGGACTCACTAAAGATCTGTGGCATCAGCCCGATCGTTTTTTTGCCTGTTTCCGATTTATAAAAACCGATAATGTCGCGTAATTCCGACTCGGTAAAATATTTATCGTAAACGGGATAGGAAATCTGCTCAATTAATTGATCGACATTAATTTTTTTGATCACCCGATCGCGATATTTGATCGCTATCCTTGACACAGTGTCGTTGAATTGTTTCTGGACTTCGGGACTATCGCTATTGAGAGCGGGGATCTTTTTAATGACTGTGGATATGAGTTTTGGCAACTCCGCTCTCGCCATATTATCCATGACCTGCTGAGCAGTTTTGCTAGATTCGGTAATTTCTAGCAATTCTTTAATTAAGGCACGTTTTTCCGATGAAATTAGCTCTGGTGATTTGTCTGGTGGAATTGATGGATTTTTATCTGGAGTTTTATCTAGATTTTTATCTGGAGCCTTATCTGGGGCTTTATCACTGCTCTCCTGAGCAATTTGGGCGATCGCTGTCAGCCCATAGGCTGAAGTAAATACGCCGAGGCTAAGCAGTGACGCGAGGGCAATAGTCGGGAAAATGCGATTTAGCATAGCGGTAAATAGCGGTAAATAGCGATAATTTGGTTAAGTTACTTACTTAAGTTGGCTGAGATTATAGGTTAGTTTATCGGCGATCGCCGCAACCCAATTTTCATCTTGCTTGGTATAACTACGGGGAATATTTGCGCCTAAAACCATGACTCCTTTTTCTCCGAGAGGTTGCACGATCGCTCCCTGCGTATTTTCAGGCAGATAGTCAAACTCCACCCGTCCTGGATAAAGTTCTAATTTGACTAGATAAACGGGCTTTTGGGTTTTCATTACGCGCTCAGCGATCGCGCCAATATTTACGCGATCGCTCTTGCCCAAAATCCCCCTACGCAATATGGTTTGGCGATCGTAATAAACTACCACGGTCTTAGTCACGGTATTAGTCAGTAAAATATGCGATGACCAAGCCAGTTCGGTTTTGACCGCATCAGTCAACGAGTCCGCCATCTCAAAGCCTTCTTCTCCAACTAAGGTCACGGCATCGGCAGGCTTTGGCTGCACCTGTTGCCATAGCAGTCCGACCAAAATTAAAACTGCACTCAATAAAACCCCCAACGCATCAGCCCTAGACTGGCTAGAGGTGAGGTTTAAAGTCACCATGCGGTTGGCTAACAAACCAATTCCGCCCAATGTCCCCACCACAAGGGGCAAGTATCGAATCATTTTTACTCCTGTGCTAACTACCTTAGAAATCTTACTCCCTTCTCAGTGAAGAATTAGACGTTGCGGCGCTTCGCGCCGCAACGTCTAAATTATTGTTTTTTGATGTCTATTTCTTTGGTGCGAAGGGAGTAGTCAAAGGTTAATATTTCTCTAAGTAAGTGGGCTTAATTAAATATAAAACCCTAAAACCTGCAGCGCACGCGCAGCGTGCGCCGCAGGTTTTAGATTTGGATTTTAATTATGCTGAGGTACTTAACATCTCTTGCAGAGCGTACCGCCCGCTACGCGGGCGGTACGCTCTCTAGTTTTGTTTTTCAATTATGCTGAACTACTTAGATATCCTGTTCTTTTAGCATTGCCCAGCAAAATCCAAAATTTATGTTGCCTAGCGAACTCTTGATGCATCGGCTGAATGGCGAAACTGTCATTCCTAAGAGATTAAAATTAGATGATAAGACTCAGGCGATCGCTACAGAATTAATCGCTATTTTTGAAACATGTAATGGGCAATCACAAGGCGAACTCGATCGCCAATTGCAAGAAATGGAAGGAGATACGCCCGATTATCGGGTAAAGCGGGGATTAGCGCATATTCTCAAATCCAGCTTTAGCACCTTTGAAATCCTTAGTCCCTTGGAACCGCAGGAATTGCGCCGCCGCGTATTTGAACTTGCAACGCAAGTCATTCCCAGTCAACAAGCGACAGAAGAAACTTTAGCAAAGCTTGCCGATCAACTCACTCAAGAACTCAATCGGGAAGTGTTTCCTTCACAGATCGTTCAAGGGCTTTATGCTGACCTGATCGAGAACCGCATTCTGACCCAATTTGACAAGCCAACGGCTGAAGATTTAATCCATCGTTATAATCTCTCGCAAGTGCAAGGAATTTTCTATCGAGCCAGTCATATGATTCTCAAGGTGCATCGCAACGATCCAGGAGAGTATAAGCTTCTGTTTCGCTATCTCAAGCTATTTCAGTTAATGTCCTATATCGAGGGGGATGTGGATTATGGCTTTACGATTACCGTCGATGGGGCGACGAGTTTATTTGGTACGAGTACTCGCTATGGTTTGGCGATCGCCAAACTTCTTCCTGCCTTGTTACATGTTACGAAATGGAGCCTGCAAGCCACATTGGTGGAAAAAGATCCCTATTCTAAAAAGAAGCGGACGGGACTATTCACCCTTGATTCGGAATGCGGTTTAGTCAGCCATTACCCTGCGGGCAAAATGTATGACAGTGCGATCGAATCGTCCTTTGCGGAGCGGTGGGTCGATTTAAAAACGGAATGGAAATTGGAAAGAGAGGTCGATCTCATTCCCATTCCTGGAAGCGTGATGATTCCTGATTTTCGGTTAGTCCATCCCGATGGGCGCAGTTATTTATTGGAGATCGTCGGCTATTGGCGACCAGAATATTTACGCAAAAAGTTTTCACAGGTAAGTCAGGCAAATTGCGAGAACTTAATTTTGGCGATTTCCGAACGGCTTAATCTCGAAAAGGCAGGCGTAAAGGTGAGCGAGAATACGGGGATGACATTGTGGTTTAAGGATAAGCTTTTGCCCAAAGCAGTTTTGCAAGTGATTGAGCCATAATACCAATTCCCCAAAGTGTGGCTACACTTTGGGGAATTGAAAACCAAACCCAGTAAGGGTTTTTAAACCCCAAAGAGAGTTGCCGCGCGGAGCGCGGCAACTCTCTTTGGGGTTTTGATTTTGTCCTAACAAAACTGGCGGCAGCTATATTTGGGTGATTTATTTGAGCAACTTATGCTTTTTATTTATGCTTGCCATAAAATCTACGAGCACTAATTGCTACCAAAATCTAGGTACAATTGCCATAGCAACAATACATAAATTAAGTATGGATACAGCAAGTCTCAATGCCCTGCTCAATAGTGGCGCGATTTTGCCAGAACTAATTGTCATTGGGACATTAGTACTCGTACTGATCGTCGATCTGATTGCATCGGGGCGCAAATCGGCAAATGTTCTCCCATATATTGCGATCGCTGGTTTAATAGCATCCACTGCTGCCCTTGTATGGCAATGGACGGGCTTAGAAAATCCGATCGCCTTTTTGGGCAGTTTTAATAGTGACAAACTCAGCATTATTTTTCGTGCCGTTATCGTCCTGTCCACTCTATTAACGATCCTCGTTTCCATTCGTTATTTAGAGCAGTCGGGGGTAGTGGTAGGTGAGTATCTGGTAATTTTGCTTAGTGCCACGTTAGGCGCGATGTTCTTAACGGGTGCTGACGAAATGGTGATGGTATTTGTCGCCCTTGAAACCTTGAGTATTTCGTCATACTTGCTTTCGGGATACACCAAACGCGATCCGCGCTCTAACGAGGCTGCACTGAAGTACTTATTGGTTGGTGCGGCAAGTTCGGCAATTTTTCTCTATGGCATGTCGTTGCTTTACGGGCTCTCTGGCGGCGAAACCTCGCTAACGGCGATCGCTTCAAAAATTACCGTTAGCAATACGGCGCTGATTATTGCGATGGTGTTTGTAATTGCGGGGATTTCCTTCAAGCTTTCAGCAGTCCCTTTCCACCAATGGACACCCGACGTTTACGAAGGCTCGCCCACACCAGTAGTTGCCTTTTTGTCGATCGGCTCTAAGGTGGCTGGTTTTGGGCTTGCGCTCAGATTTTTGATTACTGCATTTCCTCTTGCTTCTCTGCAATGGCATTACGTGTTCGTGGTCTTGACCGTTTTGAGTATGGTCTTGGGTAATGTGGTGGCGATCGCCCAAACCAGCATGAAGCGGATGTTGGCTTACTCCTCTATCGGACAAGCGGGATTTGTCATGTTGGGCATGGCGATCGATTCAGAAGCAGGCTATTCCAGTATGGTGTTTTACCTGATTCTGTACCTGTTTATGAATATGGGAGCCTTTGCTTGCATTATTCTGTTTGCTTCACGCACGGGAACTGACCAGATCAGTGAATATAGTGGCTTATACCAAAAAGATCCTTTACTAACCCTTGCTTTGAGTATTTGCCTCCTTTCGCTCGGTGGTATTCCTCCCCTCGCAGGCTTCTTTGGTAAGCTCTACATTTTCTGGGCAGGTTGGCAGGCCCATGCCTATGGCTTGGTTTTGCTGGCGCTGGTCATGAGTGTGGTTTCTCTCTATTACTACATCCGCGTCGTCAAGATGATGGTAGTTAAGGAGCCTCAAGAAATGTCTGATTCAGTCAAAAACTATCCAGCTATTACTTGGACTCAAGTGGGTATGAAGCCTCTGCAAGCGGCGATCGTCTTTACGCTGATCTTCACAGCGATCGCGGGTATTGCTTCTAATCCTCTCTTCTCTCTATCCAATCAGGCTGTAAAAGAAACCCAGTTTCTCCAAGCTAAAGCACCGAACGCGAAATCAGTAGCAGTCTTACCAACAACTGCACAGTAAAAAAGCGTCAGTATAACTGCCGCTAACTGTATTAGGACATAAAACCCGAAAGAGAGTTGCCGCGCGGAGCGCGGCAACTCTCTTTCGGGTTTTGATTTTGTCATAACAAAACTGGCGACAGCTATAAAAAAACGTCATACCAATTCACGAAAGTGTGACAACACTTTTGTGAATTAAACACCAAACCCAGTAAGGTTTTGAGATTCCCAAAATGGCGTTGCCATTTTGGGAATTGGTATCAGTTCTAGTTAAGCTAGCAAATTTTAAAATCCCAAAAGTAAAAGCCTTGCTAAGCAAGGCTTTTACTTTTGGGATTTGAGAAAGGGTTTGCGTAGCAAACCCTTTCTCAAATCCCATTGCAAATTATAGCTACAGTCATTTGACTTAGGAAAAATCAAACCCCAAGAATTGAATGGCGGCGCAAAGCGCCGCCATTCAATTCTTGGGGTTTGACACCAAAGCTATACGTAAAAAAAGCGCATTGCGTCCTTTTTTGTAAAATTTTAAAGTCAATGAGTGGCGGCGCATTGCACCGCCACTCATTTTTTATTGCGTAAACTACTTAATGTAGAAAATGGCGAACGCCAGTGAATACCATAACCAATCCTAGTTCGTCAGCGGCTTTAATCGAACTATCATCCCGCATACTGCCTCCAGGTTGAACGATCGCGACAATCCCTGCCGCCGCCGCCGTCCGTACCGAGTCATCAAAGGGAAAAAAGCCATCACTAGCAAGGAAAGCTCCCTTTACATTTTCACCAGATTGCTCGATCGCAATTTTGGCAGAAGCGATCCGATTCGTTTGTCCTGCACCGATACCCAAGGTGGCAAAGTTTTTGGTAATAGCGATCGCATTGGATTTGACATGACGACTCACTTTCCAAGCAAAAATCAACTCTTGTAACTGATCGGACGTAGGTTGCTTCTGGGTAACCACTTGCCATGTCTCAGGTTTGACTGGCTCATCATCCGCTCTCTGAACGAGCATTCCGCCAGCGATCGTCTTCACGGTTTCATGGGAACCTTGTTTGAAATCGGACAGAACTAGCACCCGTAAATTTGTTTTTTTGCTCAAAATCGCTGCTACGCTTGGGACGCAGGCTGGAGCAACAATACATTCTAGAAAGGTTTTATTGAGCAGATTCGCAGTTTCTTCGTCAATGGGACGATTGAGAGCGACAATTCCGCCAAAAGCGGAGGTGGCATCCGCATCAAAAGCTTTTTGATAGGCTTCCGCAATAGTAGAGGCGATCGCCACACCACAGGGGTTATTGTGTTTGATGATGACAGCACAGGGGCGATCATCGCTAAATTCAGCGATAATACTCCTTGCTGCTTCTAGATCCAATAAATTATTGAAGCTAAGTTCTTTGCCTTGTAACTGTTGTGCGGCTGACCATCCCTTAGGGGTCGCCCCAACCTGATACCATGTGGCAGGTTGGTGGGGATTTTCACCATAGCGCAAAGGCTTAGGATTATTGCAAAGTAGGGTGTAGGAGGAGGACAGGGTATTTGCAGGTTCCTGTTCTGGATTAGTACTTTGGGGATTGGCTAAATATGTGGCGATCGCTTGATCGTAGGACTGGGTATGCTGAAAAGCTGCGATCGCTAATTTCTGACGAAACTCTAGGGTTGTTTCCCCATTATTTGCCTTCAGTTCGGCAAGGAATTCTGCATACTGGCTGGGGCTGGATAATACGGCAACATGGCGATAATTTTTTGCCGAGGCCCGGATTAAGGTTGGTCCACCGATATCAATATTTTCAATCGCATCTTCAAGGGTAACATCGGGCTTAGCGATCGTTTCTGCAAATGGATAGAGGTTAACAACCACAATCCGAATTGGTTGGATCGCATTGTCAGCCAGATCCTGTTGGTGTTCAGGTAGATCGAGTCTGGCTAAAATACCACCGTGAATACGTGGGTGTAAGGTTTTTACTCGTCCGCCTAAAATTTCAGGTGCGCCTGTATAGTCGGAAACCTTTGTAACTTCAAGTTCTGCCGCCTTGAGTGCCTTAGCAGTCCCACCACTACTAATTAACTGAAAATTATAAGTATTTGATAGTTCGCGGGCAAGCTCAAGTAGTCCTGTTTTGTCAGAAACACTCAAAAGGGCAAGGGATTTCATACTATTAGCTCCATATTCATTATGGGAGTTGGTCAAGGCATTACCCTAGGGCAATTTGTGTCAACTCCCTACACCATTTTATACCCTATAGCTGCTGTCAAAATCAAAGATGAGTGGCGGCGCAAAGCGCCACCACTCATCTTTGGGGTTATCTCTTAATTCATATTAATTATGACTGCTTCTTGCTCAGGTATCCAAACAGGATACTTTTGCATCACTAACTCAAACAGCGCACTCGTTTCATGCCATTGGAGCCAGCGCTGCAAGTATTGATAGGGGCTTGAGTGAAACCAAGCGATATCGACATAGGCGAATTGTCTGATAAAGGGAAAGATGGCAACATCGGCGAAGGTCTGACGATCGCTAATTAAAAAATTACTATTTTGTTCTGGCGATCGCTTTTTTAGTTGCAGCTCTAAAACTTGCAGAAACTCCTCAGCTTGGAGGCGATAAAACTCCTGCGGTTTTTCAGGAAATCGATTGGGATACTTGTAGCGATCTAAGGCAATTTTAAACTCGCGATCATTAGTCGCAATTAAATATTTAGCGATCGTCACATCGTCATCTGCTAAATCACGCCAATGGAAGGGATCGTTTTTTTGAATTGCCCAATTCATAATATCAAGGCTTTCTTCTAAAACCTGAAAGCCTGTCTCAGTAAACACCTGCATTACAGGCGTAGTTCCTTTTGGGGAAATATCAAGCATGGGCTGAGGTTTATTTTTTAAAGAGACTTCCCTTAACTCATACTTGATGCCTGCATAAGCGAGAGCCATTCTGGCGCGAATTGCATAGGGACATCGTCTAAAAGAATAAAGAATTGGGAAATACATATTATAGCTATATTCACTTACAGCAATTATCGATCAAACGAACCACACAGAAATTTTTGAAAGTGTTGCGAAGCAACACTTTCAAAAATTTCTGTGGTTCTGAGCTACTTAGGAACTTGATTCATATATTGAGAGATAGTTCGCTTAATATCTTTAATAGTAATGGGTTTACTAATATAGTCATTCATTCCCACATTAATACAAGCCTCATAATCATGGGGAAGAACATCAGCAGTAATTGCTACAATCCAAGGCTGAGTGCTTGATGATAAACGTTCGCGAATTAACTGGGTTGCTTCCAGTCCACCCATGACAGGCATTTTTACATCCATAAATATGATGTCATAGGCTGGCTTGGCATCTTGATTGAGGAGCATATCTAGGCAATCGCGTCCATTATTCACCGCATCTACTTTATATCCGAGTTTTTCTAACATGAGAACGGCGATTTTTTGATTGAGAATATTATCTTCAACCACCAAAATTTTGAGAGGGACTGGATCGAGGGTATTTACTGGCTTGCTTAGGCTCGTATGCTCCTGACCTGTGGAAATCTGACTGTCTGAAGCTAAGGGTAAGGCAACCGTAAAATAAAATATGGAACCCTGCCTATTACTGCTAGCAGGATCGATCATCCAATCTAATGGAGGCTTGCCGCCCACTTGACCCCGACTTTCTACCCAGATTGTTCCATTCATCAACTCCACGATCCGTTTGCAAATCGCTAAGCCTAGCCCAGTGCCCCCATACTGACGATTGATCGAAGCATCAGCTTGAGTAAAGGGTGTGAATAATTTATCAATGCGATCGCTATCGATACCAATCCCCGTATCTACGATGGAGAATCTAAATTCATAGATGTTATTAGTAATGGGTTTACGGTAATAGCTAATATTGATGTGACCTTGTTCGGTAAATTTAATCGCATTGCCAATTAAATTAATAAATATCTGTCGCAATCGTGAACTGTCACCTAAAACTGTCGTTAGAGCATGATTGCTAATTTGACATTGGAGATTGATATTTTTATCAGAAGCCTGTTTGCCTAGGAGTTTACAAACGGAAGCGATCGTATCCTCAAAGTTAAATTCTTTTTGTTCTAGTTGCAAATTTCCAGATTCAATTTTTGATATATCGAGAATATCATTAATAATATTTAGTAGGGCATCACCGCTATCTAGGATAATTTGGATAAAGTTTTTTTGATCGTTTCTTAAAGGCGTAGAAGCTAGTAATTGCGCCATGCCAACGATTCCATTCATCGGCGTGCGAATTTCATGGCTCATGTTAGCCAGAAATTCACTCTTAGATTTATTAGCAGCTTCTGCTAGCTCCTTGGCTTGGGCAAGGGCAATTTCCGTCTGTTTATGTTCGGCTAGTTCTAACTGAAGCTTTTGATACAAATGTACCTGCTGGATGGCGATCGCAATTTGATTGGCGATAGTTTTCGTTAAGTCAATTTCATGACTCTCCCAAGCCACAACCTTGTGGGCTCTCTGCACACTCAAACTCCCCCATACGGTTTGGTTGGTAATGATCGGAACCATTAACCAAGCCCCTGACTTAGTTTTGGCTAGTTCCCGATTAATTTCATCCTCGATCTGCTCGGAGTCATTAACTTGAACAATCTCCGCACCCTTTAGCTTCTCAGCAAAGGGATTACCTCTATCGGGGACTTCTAATCCTAATGTATCCAATAATTCGGGACTATCCTTAAATACCGCAATATGTTTCCAAACTTGACGTTCGGGCATATACTCAACGATCGTCGCCTGTTCTAAATTGAGCAAATGCGCGATCGCAAAAGTTGCGGAATCAAAGATCATCTGCAAATCTAGAGAACCACGAATTGTTTGAATAAAGCGATTGAGTAGCTTTTCCTGCTGGATTTTTTGTTTTAAGGCTACTTCCGCCAGTTTCTGCTCGGTAAAATCGCGCCAGATCAGCATTACGGACACAATATTGCCATTACCATCAAATTCTGGCAAAAATCTTGATTGCGAATATATAACCCTGTTAGTTCCATTCAATTTTGTATCTATTACCACGGGTGAACCCGTGGTAAACACTTTTTCTAGACTGTCTTCCCACTGTACTACGATATATTCGGGTAGATTTACTTCCCCCATAGACTTACCGATATATGATTGGGGAGAGTTCCCCGACAATTGTCGAATTGCTGAATTGACATAGGTAAGATGAAAATCGCGATCGTATCGGGCAATCACATCTGGAGAATTTTCAATGAGGGTTCTCACCTCCTGTTCTTGACGGAGTAAAGCTTGCTCGGCTAATTTGCGTTCCGTCACATCACGACAAATACAGAATTGAATGGCATCATTATCCCATTCCAGTGAATTTGCACTAACTTCCACATTATAAATCTTGCCATCTTTACTACGATGGAGAGTCTCAAACATATGACTTTTTTTGAGTTTAAATTCTTGAAGCCCTTTTTCCAGTTCTTCACGATTCCATTTCACATCTATATCGTAGATGCTGAGTTGGCTCATCTCTTCGAGGGTATAGCCCAACATCGTAGCAAAACTCTGATTGGATTCAATTACATTTCCCTTGCTATCAAGGATCACAATCCCATCAAAAGAAGCATTCAATAGGGTTTTATTGCGGATGACTTCTTTCTGTAATATGATTTCCATCTGTTTGCGATCGCTAATATCGTAAACAACTCCATACCAAGCCGTATCCCCATTACGCCGCCGTTCGGGACTCAAATTAGATCTCAACCATTTTATTTTCCCAGAAGGAGTTACGATCCGCCATTCATGCTGCAAGGGAGTCGAATTTTCTAAACTTAGTCTGATCGCTTCCCATAGATCGGCGATATCATCATTATGAATTTGATTGAATGCAAGCTGCGGATTTTGTAAAACATCTTCTACCTTGAGTTCCTTAATCACCTCAAATGCCGAGCTTAGATATTCAAAATAGGCAGAACCATCTGCCCTCTGCACAAAAATTTCAATAATTCCAGGACAGGATCTGTCTATTTTCTGAAATCTTGACTCACTGGCTAAAAGAGCTTGTTCGGCAAGGCGGCGCTCAGTGATATCACGGGCGATGACGATCGCTGCATCCGCTTGAGCCGGGACTACGCGAATCTCTTCGTATCGCAGTTCGTTATCGATCGCTACCTGCTCGAAAATCTGGATTTCCCCAGTTCTGACCGCCTGCCGAATTGCTCGTAATTGTTCAGTGGCTGCTTGCTGCGGTAATAACTCATCCAATTTCTTGCCGATGGGGTTCGTAAGCTCTGGGAAAAGATCGTATGGAGTTTTACAATACTTAGTCTCAAGACAAACGCCATCGACATTAACTAGATTAATAATGTCAGGAATCGATTCGACAAGAGAACGTAACTTTTGCTCGCTCGCCTCTATTTCCGCCGTGCGTTCCTGCACCTGCTGCGATAAGGAAATATTTAGATTTTGCAGATCCTGATAGATTTCCGCTTGCTGGATTGCGATCGCTAATTGGATTGACAATTCCTGAAGGAGCAAAATTTCATGGTCTTCCCAATTACGCGGAGCCGCACATTGATGCACAATGAGCTGCCCCCATAGAATTTGCTGATGGGGATTGCGATCGGGATGATTGCGATCGGGATGATTGCGATCGGAATGATTGGGATTGGTGCTACTTCTGAGGGGATTATCTGTCAATAAAATCGGGACAATGACATTAGCCCGAACCTGAGCTCCTGATAACATTTGCCGATGACATTTGGATAGGTTAGCGCTAGAGATATCAGGGTGAGCAAAAACCTGTCCATCGGCATGGGCTTGCATTTGCTCGGTAAAAGAAGGAGTGCAGATTTGCTCAAGCGAGAGATCCACACAGGATTGCCAAGGAGGAATTACTGCCTCGGCAACAATTTCTCTGGTCATATCTGCGGAAAACTTATAGATCAGGACGCGATCGGCTTTAATTGCCTTACGAACATCCCGAACAACTATTCGACATATGTCATTTAGATTTAAATATTGGCGAATATTGAGGGCCGTTTGCGAAATCAATAATTCTCTTTTACGGGCAATCTCTAGCTGGTGACTTAAGGCAAAGCTATCGAGCAAATTATGAATACTTCGCTGTAATGAGAATTTGGTGATATCACTTTTAACTAAATAGTCAAAAGCTCCTAATCTCATGGAAAATACCGCATCTCTTACATCTTCACTCCCCGTTAAAATGATTACGGGCAACTTCAAATCTGACATTGCCCGATCGCTATCCGCTTCTAGATTTCCTCGAATAGCTTCTAGGAGATCTAACCCACTATCTCCAGGCAAATTTAAATCAACGATCACCACATCAGGATTTTGGGATTGCCATAGTTCTAGCCCTGCCTGAGCTGTTGATGCTTCTAAAATAAGATAATTAATTTGGAGATCGTCCTTAAGATGTCTCCGACAAAGTAAGCGATCGCTTTCAGAATCATCAACAATCAAAATAGTTTTAGCGTTAGACATGGCTCGATATAAACTGAATCTTTACAAAATTTTGGTAGTAAATAAGAAATGTTGTAAATTTATAGCAATTCTAAAGGAGTAGAAAGAGCGGTATACTTTGGCTAAGCGAAGTCGAAGCCCTATTTCTCATGAATTTTAGGACTGCTATATAATATTTACAATTCGACTAACTACAACTCGACTATTACAATCCAACTAATCACAATTCAACTAATTACAGTTCAACTAATCACGATTCCCCTAATTCAATTAGCTAAATTAATGTGGTTTTACGGTGTAGTTATCAAGAATTTCTCTTCCTTTACGGGTTAAAGTTTCAGATCCTTCTAACATTAGTAAATACTGTCCGCGCTCCAAACAGCCCCGACAGGAAATTGACAGACTACTTTTAAAAAACCATCCATACAAAGTCCCGATCGCGCCACCAATGACCAAGCCGATCAGTCCAGATGTAGAGGCGATCGTAAATAGAGCCTGATACCAATCCAAATTTGGCAATTTAATACTAAAAATTAGATACAATATTACCCCCGTTACCGTACTAATTACACCTAACCAAAACATCCCGCGTTTAGCGTAGCGCCATGTAGTGTAGGTAGGATTGAATAAACCCACACTATCGGGACTGCTATAGCCTTTGCCAACTAGAGCCAGATGCTCTGGTGAAATGCCATGACATTGAAGTAAGCGATATGCTTCAAATGCTGAGGATTCGTCAGGTAAGACCGCAATCATCAGTCGAGAATGTTTTGAACGAGTATGAGTCACAAGTTAAGCCTGCTATCAACCGAATGTTTGCATGAGAATATAGAAATACTCCTTACTAGATTCTACAAAATTTCAGAGGGTTAAATCTATTTCTTAAAGGTAAATATAGCAATGCAAGCTTTAAAAAACCAGAAGATGGGTGGCGGTGCTTTGCGCCGCCACCCATTTTCTGGTTTTTGGTAATCCTATGAAAAATCACTCTAATTTAACAATTGCCTTGCGATCAATTAGTACCCGATCAGTCAGCAAGTCTCTAATTGTAGCAATTAGCACCCTCCGATCATCAATTTCAAACTTTACAGAAATGCGATCGATTCCTAACTGACCGAGGGGTTCGAGGCGAGCAATGCATTGGCGATCGGCATCAGGATCGGCGGACTTTCTCGGTACTAACGAGCGAAAGTCCGATTGTTTAAGCAATTGACTGCTAGTCATCCGACCAGAGCGATCGTAGGTGACTTCAGCTTGGGCAATATCGGCAACTTCGCCAATATCGAGCCAGATCTCTGCTTGCCCTGCGATCGCAGCTTGGAGGATTAAGGGCTCGGTGCGCTGACAGGGATATTTTGTCCCCTGCTCAAACAAAGTATAAAAGGAATATTGCTGGAGATAGGGTTCCCACAGCCGAATTGCGTAGCTGTGACGCAAATGATCTTCCACGATCATCTCTTGTCCAAGGGTTAACGCGCCATGGACTACGGCTTCAAAGGGTTTGCCAAACTTAACTTTAGTTTTCCCAAAATAGGAAGTAATTAATTGCTGGATTGCCACAATCTGACAACTACCACCAACTAGCAGAATATGTTCGATCGCCGCCTTACTGATGCCTCGCTTGAGTCCGATGGCAAGAACTTCATCAATAGCTTCTCGTAATTGCTCGATCATCTGGTTCTGTTCGAGAATCTCGGTCAATTCGGTTTGTGTGAGTTGAAGTGGACGGGAAATCATCTGCTCGTCTACCCAGATTTCCCTGACTTCTTGAATGAGGGATAACTTAATCTTGATTTGCTCGGCAATTCCTAAAATGCTCTGCCAAGCACTTTCCTGCATTTGCGATCGCAGGATTCCTAATTGACGCAAGAAATGTTCGGCAATCCAGCGATCGATATCGATCCCCCCAATATAAGCATCCGATTTGGCGATTACTTCGGCTTTAGCGGCATATTTTGACAATCGAGAATTGGCGATCGGCGCAGTACGGACTAAGCTCAAATCTAACGTACCGCCCCCAAAGTCAATCACCAATACCAAGGCATTGGGTCTCGTAATGGCATAACCCAAAGCGGCGGCTGTGGACTCATCGATAACTTGGAAGTTTGGTAATTGCAGTTTCTCCGCCAAATTAGCAAACCAGTGGAGATATCCCGCAAATGCCCCCACGGGAGCAGTAAAAATTATTTGGCTGGGATTCAGATTTTTTAAGTGCAAGCGTTCCCAAATTTCGGTTAAAAAGATTTCAGCGATCGCTTCCGCATCATAAAATTCCCCATCAATCTCACGGGCTGGCGATCGAAAGCTCGCGACAATATCACGTTTGAAGCCTCTAAATAGACGCTTGGATTCCCCCTGCGATCGGGCTTGCGCTCCCAATAAAAATTTAGGTGACTGATTCTGCACATAAACTAGACTTGGCACTAGCCAAGCCCGTCCGTCAATCGTAGCAAAGTCGTGGGAAATCTCATCAAAGTGTAGAGTTTTGGGAGTTGGCGGATGAATATCGCTATCCACTTCCAGAATAGCGATCGCGGTATTACTAGTCCCAAAGTCAATGGCGATCGCAGTCATAATTCTCCCTAGAATTACAGAATTTTTATTGCAAGTTCAGCCTATTGAGGCTTTATCCCAAGTTAAGAAATGGCGTAGCCATTTCTTAACCCCAGAAGAGCGTACCGCCCGCGTAGCGGGCGGTACGCTCTTCTGAATTTATTAACCTGGGGGCCAATCTAGCGATCGTCCACCTAAGACGTGAATATGTAAATGAAAGACAGTTTGTCCTGCCTCTGCACCATTGTTAGTCACTAGACGGAAACCTGTTAGTCCCTCTTGGGCTGCCACCTTACTGGCAACTAGCAGTAAATGTCCAAGTAAAGATTCGTCCTCACTAGTTGCTTCCGAAAGTTTAATAATGGGCTTTTTGGGAATTACCAAGAAATGGACGGGAGCTTGGGGATTGACATCCCGAAAAGCAAGAGCCAGATCGTCTTCGTAGAGAATAGTCGCAGGGATTTCCCGTTTGATAATTTTGCTAAAAATAGTTTCGCTCATGGTTAAACCTCTAAATTTGTTTTTATCGATCGCTTTTATCGATCTCTAATACCAATTCCCAAAAGTGTAGCTACACTTTTGGGAATTGAAAACTAAACCCCGTAAGGGTTTTAAAATCACAAAATGGTAACGCCATTTTGTGATTTGGTATAAATATTGCAAGGAATATTGCGATTTTCAATCACAATTCTTATACCAATCCCCAAAATGGTAACGCCATTTTGGGAATCTCAAAACCCTACTGGGTTTTCCAAGCTAAAAATGGCGTAGCCATTTTCAGCTAAAGTCTTTAAAGTTTTAAGGAACCTGTAAATACAAGGGTAGCGGGACCTGTCATCAAAACGCGATCGCTCTCTGCCAACCAATGAATTTGTAAATCTCCTCCAGGAAGATTAACCGTGCAATTGCGATCGCATCGATCGTTTAGAACTCCAGCAACCACCGTCGCGCAGGCTCCAGTACCACAGGCGAGGGTTGCCCCTGCACCGCGTTCCCATACTCGCATTTTCACATAGCCACGATTCACTACTTCCACAAACTCAGTATTAGTCCGATTTGGGAATGCGGGATGATGTTCAAAGAGAACACCAATTTCTGCTAAAGGAATGCTAGCAACGTCATCTACAAAGATCATGCAATGGGGATTGCCCATACTTACGGTCGTTACATTCCAAGCCTTGCCGCCCACTTCGACAGGAAAATCAATCACTTTGCGATCGCCTGCTTCTCCCAAAGTAGTAGGAATCTCGGCAGCAGTCAAAAATGGTTTACCCATATCGACAGTGACCTGTCCATCCGCATCCATCTGCGGTACGATTAGCCCTGCTCCCGTGTGAATAGAATACTTTCTCTCAAGGGTAGGGATACCTAAATCATCCATAAATTTAGCTAGGCAGCGAATTCCATTGCCACACATTTCTGGCTCGGAGCCATCGGAGTTAAAAATCCGCATCTGATGTCCGCCATCAACCGCCGTTAGCAAAAAAATCACTCCATCTGCACCAATACCAAAATTGCGATCGCACAATTTGATAGACTGCTCGGCAGTAAAAATTGGTTCGGCACTATGCCGATTATCAATTAAAATAAAATCGTTACCTAATCCGTGATATTTACTAAACGCGATCGACATGGGTTAATTCAGTATGTTTTTGAATATTATATAGCTATAGATACTGCTGCAAGTAATGTATCTCAACCGTATCTTAAAGACTAGATGAATTAAGTGATTATAAGTAGTCCAGTATAATTAGAAACGAATAAGTGCGTACCGACCACGTAGCGGGTAGTCATCTCTTATTGGTTTTGAGCTTACTGATGTTTAGCAACTTGTTAGAGATATATAGATTTAGAGATATATAGATTTAGAGGTATATAAATTTAGAGGTATATAAATTTAGAGGTATATAAGAAACCATTTAAGAATTACTTTCTGCGGTCAAAAGCTCTAAGAGATCCCCCTCAATCCCCCTTAAAAAGGGGGAAGAATTTAATTCTCCCCCCTTTTTAAGGGCAGGGCTATTTCAAGAAAGAGTAAGTAGATACTAAGGATATTAATTAAGTCATATAAACCGAAATCAAGGCATAATTGAAGCAAAATCAGTAAATGAAGTAGAAAATGAGTAAAAGCCTTATAGA
>NZ_SELU01000034.1:0-56007 GCF_006861605.1 Pseudanabaena sp. UWO310
ACCGATTCTGGTTTTATATTTGGTACTTCATTAAATCGCAAGTCCCTAAGTGAATATAGCTATATTTTTTAATTCATTGAAGTGCTGGGAAGTGTTGTCTCACTTCAGTAAACTGGTATTAAGTACCTCAGCATAATTAAAATCCCGATCTAAAGCCTGCGGCGCACGCTGCGCGAGCGCCGCAGGCTTTAGGGTTTTATATTTAATTAAGCCCACTTACTTAGCACAGCACTTTAAATTTAAGGCTTCAACACATTTGCAGGAAACTGCCCCATGACATTTCCCGCAGGACTGTACTGACAAACTACATAAAAGGCGTTATACCTAGTGCCATTAAGTGTTTTCGTTCCCTTAGATGCACCACAGCCTAGTTTGGTGCTGCCCTTCCATACCACCTGCGTAAAGTGACCAGTCGCTGAGGAAAATCCAGGAGCGGCATAGTTATAAAGTTTCACCTCGTTATACCAAGAGTCGATCGCATTCTTCGCAAGGGTATCTGAAGCGATCGAAGGAGCCGTGGTGTAGTAGACATACAGATTTTCCCCAGCCCCATTTCTCTGAGCGGAAGAACTATGGGCAAATGTTCCCGTAGCCGCTAGATTATCTGCCCAAGCTTGTGCTGTGCTGTTCACGGAGCTATTGAGAGACATCGCAGGGCTACGATGGATATTGCGATAGGTATTGTGTTTGGAGAGAGCCGTACTGCGTAAGGTATTTAAATTAACCGTTTGAGCCGATACGGAATCATGGTTAGTACCCAGCCCAATAGTTAAGCTGGTTAATGCTAAACCGATAAATAGCTGCTTGTTGATGAACATTTTATGAAAAACCTAAACCGATCGCTTAATATTTTAGTCTCCCAACGTTAAATCTAACTACTTGTGCAAAATAAATTACCTAAAGTTGTAAAGTTGCACCGAAGGGGGGCAACTTTACAACTTTGGATGTGTAATTAATTATGCTTAGCCACTTAAATGGGTAGGGATGGGCGGCGCGAAGCGCCGCCCATCCCTACCCATTTAGCAATATTCTGCATCAAAACCAGATAATATGTTAGGAGCCTTGCCAAATGAGGCTTTTAATATGTTTGTAATTTTTAATTCTTGTAAAATTCTTATAAATATTATTTGTAATTATTTGTAAATATCATGAGTACAGGGCTCCGAGTGGCTACAAAGTTGGAAGAAAAGGTTGTCTTAGTAGATATTAACGATCGCCAAATTGGGGTTGCAGAAAAATTACAGGCTCATCGTGACGGTTTATTACATCGAGCCTTTTCGGTCTTTGTGTTGAACTCTCAGGGACAACTTTTATTACAAAAACGCGCCCAACATAAATATCACTCAGGGGGACTCTGGACAAATACCTGTTGTAGTCACCCCCGCCATGAAGAGTCAACTTTGCTGGCGGCTCACCGACGCTTGCAAGAAGAAATGGGCTTTGATTGTGAGTTACGGGAAATATTCAGTTTTGTCTATCATGCTCAGCTAGACAATGACCTAATAGAGCATGAATTTGACCATGTGTTGGTCGGCTATAGCGATCGCGCACCAATTCTCAATCCAGAGGAAGCCGAAGACTGGAAATGGATAGATTTAAAAATTTTACAAGCCGATCTTCTCAAAAATCCCCAAGACTATACCTATTGGCTGCGCGACTGCTGCGATCGCTTTATTACTGCCATACAGTAAGCATTGGTGTTGCCAAGCATAGACAGGACAAATCAAAACGCCAAAGATGAGTGGCGGCACTTCGTGCCGCCACTCATCTTTGGCGTTTTATGTCCTAAGTAAACCTTGTTTTCGTTTAGCTACTTCAAGGGTGATTTAACTATAATGCTTAACTAAGTAGCTAGGCATAATTAAACTTAAAACCGAGAAGAGCATACCGCCCGCTGCGCGGGCGGTATGCTCTCTGGTTTTGGTTTTTAATTATGCCGAACTACTTATTAATGCTTAACTAATGTAATGGAGGTAATAGAAGAACCTATGGAAACTTATTCAGAAGAGCAAGTCGATCAGATTCTCCGCTATGCCCTAGCCAAAAGAACTAATGGTCAAAGTCTGACGAAACAGCAGGTATATGAGATTGCTTCTGATATGGGCATTAGTGAAGCCGATTTCTTAGCATCGGTGCAGGAATGGCAATCAACCCAAGTCGTCCGCCAAGAGTATGGAGAGTTTGATAAATATAAAAAGAAATCCTTTCAATCAAACCTCTTAAAATATGCGATCGTGAATTCCTTCTTAGTAGCATTAAATTTTTTCACATCAGGAAAAATTGGCTGGGCAATCTATCCGCTATTGTTTTGGGGCTTAGCGGTGGCATTAGATGCATGGGTAACCTATCAAACTGAAAGTGAAGAATACCAAAAACAATTCCAAAAGTGGCAGCAAAAACAAAAACGCGATCGCCTTACGGCACAAATTACGGGCAAATTAACCAATAGTCTCGAAGAATGGCTCAAGTAGGCTTAAAGAATTAGCACTGAACGCTACTTCTTTAACCGCAAAGTATAGCTGCCGCCAACTGTATCAGGGCATAATACCAATTCACGAAAGTGTTGTCACACTTTCGTGAATTAAAAACTAAACCCAGTAAGGTTTTGAGATTTCCAAAATGGCGTTGCCATTTTAGAAATTGGTATAAAAACCCAAAGAGAGTTGCCGCGCGGAGCGCGGCAACTCTCTTTGGGTTTTTGATCTTTTCCTCACAAAACTGGCGGCAGCTATAGAGCATGGCGGCAGCGCCGCCATGCTCTAGCTATATACAGCGACAGGGACTCGCTTAAAGGCTGGCGTGCCACAGCGCTCATCAATAGGAACGCTAAAAATTGTATTAACTTCGGGATAAAACATCAGTGCCGAGCCTTCACGGATTTGTCCGTAGATGACTTCTACCTGCTCCATTTTGCCAGCATTGCCCTTGACCGTAACTCGTTGATGTTCTTGAAAGCCTGCGCGATCGCCATCCATTGGATTCATCAAAATGCAATTGCGATGAGGCATTCCGCGATAGTAGTCACCATCTTTATAGACAACGGTGTTGTGTTGAGAATAGCTACGCCCCGTGCCGAGGACAAGAACGATCGCTTGAGCCGTATCCGTGGGAAGGTCAAAGCTGGCAATATCAGGTAATTCTAACTGGGGCAAAGGCGTTACAAACATTTTCGCCTTTCCCGATGGGGTCGGAAATTTAGGCGTATGGAAGATGCGATCGGGGATTGTAAATTCTTGATTGGTCGCGTCAATTTCTCCGATTTTTTCGTAGTTGGGAATTGTCTGGGCGATCAGTTGACGCACATATTGGGGATCTTGCAGCGATCGCCAGTTAATTGCATCGTTCCCATGGAGGCGATCGGCGAGTTCCGCCAGAAGCTCGACTTCTGAAATCAATTCGCTTCCTTCCTTTTGGCTGAGGTGGGATGTACCTTCGTCATTGAGCCGCACAAAATTATTTCCTGACTCGGTAGTAGTTTTATGGGGATTTTCAAAGCGAGCAAAGACAGGCAGGATTAACGTATCCTTTTGGGCGAGTCCGTGAAAATGTCCGAGATTGGGCTTGGTGGAGATATAAATAATCGTTTCGATCTTACCGAGGGCGCGTTGGGCTTGGGAGAGATTGGGATTTGCGGCGTAGATATTGCCGCCAAGACAGATCAAGGTGTCAATTTCCGAGCGATCGCTTGCCTCTATCAAAGCGCGAGTGTCGTAGCCCAGTTTTCGACTGAGCGATCGCTGTAGCAACTTCTCTAGGGCTTGCATAATCTCCTCTTTGAGCCGAATCGTTACGCCCATCGAGCCAAAGCCCTGCACGTTAGAATGTCCGCGAATTGGCATCGTCCCCGCCCCTTCTTTACCCACATGGCCTGTTAAAAGCGCCGTATTAGTGATGCTAAAAATATTATCTACGGCATTGGAATGCTGGGTGATTCCCATTGCCCAAGCAAAAACCACCCTTTGCGAAGTGCCAATCATTTCAGCGGCAATTTCCAATTCTTCGCGAGAGACTCCGCAGGTGCGAGTAATGTCCTCCCAAGCCAGCGATCGCACCTGTTCGATGACCTCTTCCCATTGCTCTGTATATTGACGCAGGAAATCATAATCAATCCAATTATTCTCCAGCAGAACCTTCTGAATTCCTAGAAAAACCGCCGTGTCGCTTCCCGATATCGGTTGAATATAATGGGAAGCAATGTCGGAACCCTTGAGCAAAGATTTAATCGGATAGGCGGGCGATGCGAATTTAACTAGCCCAATTTCGATCAGAGGATTGATGATAACGATCTTGCCACCGCGATCGCGGAGTTTAATCAATTCATTCATCAAGCGCGGATGGTTGGCAGGGGCATTGGAGCCAATTAATACAATGCAATCGCTCTGCTTTAAATCCGCAAGACTGACCATGGAAGTGCCAGAGCCAAATACCTGATTTAATCCCACCGTTGAGGGGGCATGACAAAGATCGGAGCAATCCGCAAGGTTATTAGAACCTAGCGATCGCATTAGCAGTTGCAATAGGTAAGCGGCTTCGTTAGACGATCGCCCTGAACTATAGGAAGCGAGACGCTCAGGTGATTTTTGAAAGGCACGGACAACGATCTCATAGACCTCATCCCATGCGATCCTTTCATAGCGATCGCTATGGGCACGTTTAATAACAGGAAAACTCAATCGACCGAGGCGATCGGCTTCCATGGAATTAAGATTTTGTAGTTCCGCTAGGGTAAACCTCTCAAAAAAATGGGGGGGAATGGCTTCCATTAATTCTGAAGCGATCGCTTCAACACTCTTGGCACAGCGCTGTAAATTTTCCTCATCCTCATTCTGAAATCCCCCCTTTTGTCCGCCCGTTCCCCAAGCGCAGGATAGACAAGCACTTTTATGTAACAGGGTTTTCCATAAGAGCCCCCCCTTCAGATCGAGGGTCTTCTCCGCCCAATAGCCAATCACGGGCAAACCGCCGCCCATGTCTGGTTTTGGGCTACCTAGGGAATTGGCGATCGCTGTTTCGGAGGATATCGAGTCAGCCATAATTTTCTATTGTCTAAAACATATTGTCTAAAGCATAACGGTTTGATTGCTTAGGGCGGACTTTTCGGCAGCATTGGCAATAGCCAGCGCATGGAGAATACTGTCATGGCTAGTATATAGCGGTGTCCCATCAAATAGATGGGAAAGAACATTTTCTGTATCTTTTTTAAACAATCCTCTGGTGGAGCCTGCATCAAGTTCCCTTTCTCCTGCCGCCGAAATTAACTTGCCCTTGTCTCCCGAAAAGATAATCGCGCCTTCGCTACCCTGTAATTCCATAATCCGCTCTGGCTGCCAGAAATTTTCGCCTTTGCTATAACTAACATCAGCAAGCACGCCATTCTCAAACTGAAGTTGAGCGTTACAAACACAGGATGTAAAATGATGGGGTAAACGATCGCCACTATAGCGTAACTGACAGGTGACAGCCTTGACCTTGCCAAAGAGAACGATGATTCGATTGAGACGCGATACGGCTGCTGTCAGGGGGAACCCAAACAGGTCGGGTTTATAGGTCCATTTGTCGGGTACGGGGTGCTGCGGGCTTTTGGTGGAATATCGCGCGTAAAAAGGATTGCCAATCTTTGCCAAATGCTCCACTACCAATTGATGTACACCACCCAGCAGCTCTATATGCTCGACATGTAACAACAAATTCTGCTGTTTTGCCAAATTGACTAATTCTTCTGCTTCTGCGAGATGAAAGGATAGAGGATATTCCACAATCACATGTTTGCCTGATCGCAAAGCCTGTCCGACTACAGCCCCATGATCGCGATTGACATTACAGATCACCACTAAGTCAAGATCGGGACGCATGACCAGTTCAGACCAATATTGATATATATGGGGAATCGCCAAATCCTGCGCGATCGCGCCTGCTTTCTCAGGCGTACCCGCGATCGCAGTTAGGGCAATGCGCGAATCTTGACTCAAGATTTCCGCGCGTAACCTAGCCACAAAGCCTGAGCCAACAATGCCCACCCGCAGAGGTTGAGGAATATTCTGATAAATAGAAGAAGAACTGGTCATGATTGAAGATTACACGGTATGGGCAGCTTGGAATTAGCCATCTTGAGCTTATAATGCAGTTTATTTCAGGCGATTGAGCTTAGAAGGAGGCAATAATTTGCGTTCTTGGACGACCTTCTGACGGGGCGATCGCACATAAAAGATTTTGCGTCCTGTGGTTTCATTTACCCATTTTGCAAAGCGGCTCCATACTTTTTCGGAGAGATACTTCTGAGCGACGATCGCTAAACCAATGACGATCGCAATGGGAAATACCGAATCAAAGGGATTGCCATCGCGACTACCTACAAATAACAGGACAACCGAGGTAATGAGCGCCGATATTAGTAAAAATTGAAATTTAGACATAGGTTTCCTACAGTTATGTTTTTTGCAAATAAGTAGCTAAGCATAAGTAAACTTAAAACCTAGAAGAACTTACCGCCCGCTACGCGGGCGGTACGCCCTCTGGTTTTGGTTTTTAATTATGCTTAACTGCTTAGCTAACAGCCAAACATCAATTAACGAGTTTTGAATGTTGTACCATCTTTAGCGATCGCTAGGCATTTAGTTTCGGAACTAACACCCATAGCTAACCATGCTTGTTGCATTGCTTGAGCTACTGACTCTATTGTACCCGTAGGTGCTAAAGAAAGTAGGGTTGGACCTGCGCCACTGATTACCATGCCATAGGCTCCTGCGGCGATCGCTGCGTCCTGTAACTCTGCCATGCCTTTAATTAAGTTTTGGCGATAGGGTTGGTGCAAGCGATCCTGAAGCCCAGCCCTGAGCCAATTATCTTTGCCTGTCTGAATTGCATGGGTCAGTAAGGCTAAGTGGGAGGCGTTAAAAATAGCATCATCCATGGAAAATTGTTTTGGCAACACCTTTCTTGCTTCGGCAGTTGACAACTCAAAGTCAGGTATGGCAACAGCGATCGCAATGTCCTCATGCCATGCGAGATGGCAAAACTCCCAGCCCCCAGCTTGATTGGATGCCATCAGTTGACAGCCGCCCAGCATTGCAGGCGCGACGTTATCAGGATGCCCCTCCATAGAAATCGCGAGATCTAGTAATGCACTGCGATCAAGCGGTGAGCCAGCCAATAGGTTCGCGCCAAATATACCGCCGACGATCGCAGTTGCCGAACTACCTAAGCCTCGCGACAATGGGATTGCGGTATCGGTGTGGAAAGCGATCGCGGGAATGGGGCGATCGATATGTTGATAAAACTTAGCTATGCCCTGATATACGAGGTTTTTCTCGTCCCGTTCTACCTTGTCTGCACCTTCACCTGAGGCTGTAATGGTTAAGCAATCTGCTAGGGAAAATTCAAAGCGGTTATACAGCGAGAGGGCAGCTCCAAGGCAGTCAAAACCTGGCCCCAAATTGCCAGTGGTAGCGGGAACGGAAACTTCAAAAATGGTCATAGGAATCTAAAATATGCTGAAGCTGAGGAATTGTCAGTCACTGCTAACGTAAGACATTATATAAGGTTACTTTGCCGCGCCGCACCTATACATACCAAGAAGAAGCGGCGCTTCTTCTTGGTATGGCGGTTAAGCATAATTAAAAAACAAAACCAGAGAGCGTACCACCCGCTGCGCGGGCGGTACGCTCCTCTAGGTTTTTAGCTACTTAGTAGGTACACAAAAGTAGGTACACAAAGGATTTAAATTTCTTCCAATACCTTAAAGCGAACGTGATTGAGCGCGAGTTCGCCAATGGAATAGGGTTGAGGTTGAATCGTTTCAAAGAAAATCCCTTTGCCAATTTCCACATGATACCAAGGCAAGCCCATAAACCAGCGAGTAGGATAGGGACGATAGCCCGTATCATCGGGATTGGATTCCATTGGCAACCAACCAATACTAGGAATATAGAATTCAATCCAAACGTGGTTGTAATACTGATGGAGAGGGATATTCATCACCTGATCGTTTTCATGGGGACATTTATAACGTCCCACGGTTCGGCAAGCAATTCCATTTAAGCGCGTTAGGGCTAGCAACAGACCCACATACTCCCCACAGGAGCCAGTTCCTCTAACAAGTACTTCTTCAGGTGACGCAATGTAGGGCGTGACGCGATAGGCGAGCTTATCGTAGACATAATCGCGAATCAGCAGCATCTTCCGTAAAATATTAGTTTCATTGCCCACGGCTTCTCTGGCGGCGGCTTGGATGAGCGGGTTATCCATACTCAAGCCATCATCATCGATCAGATACAGCTTCTTCATGTCCTCGGATAGTTCGGGGACAAACTCTACTTCACTATCCTTTAGCTCGTATTTAATTGCCCGTAATTCTAAAGTTGCTTTCCAGCCAAACATTCTCGCTTCCTCTGGCTTGAGGTTACCTAGCTTAAAAGCGGCGACCCGCTGACCATCGACAATTTCTTCTTCAAAAGGAATGCCAATCGGTTCGATCGCTAATAATTTTTGGCGATAGTTATCGGTAGGGTAGGCAACTCTCCATGTGAGGTTATAAACGGAAGTAGGCTCTTCCGAAGACAGCTCTTCAAGGTAGATCATCTCTACTTTGTAGCCATTGGTAAGCGTATAGTTTAGCTTGCCATCTTTGTACTGATTGAATTTGAGACGATGGATAAAGGTTTTTTCGCGGGCTGCCACCGAAAAGGGTTCATCTAGATCGTTGGGATTTTCGCGAATATAGTTTTCATCACCTGAGTAAACTACATATAATTCATTGTCCAAAAAACCTAAGCCTACAGGATTGGGGAAGGGGGTTAAACCTCGATGTAAAATTTCACCTGTTTTGGCATTCATACGATACACAGTTTCTTCCGTGCGATCGCTGACCCATAGTTCTTCGCCCACCAAGGCTAGGGCTTCAAAGCCTGCACCTGGAGCATCCATAATCCTGAGCAGGGTGCGAGTAGCCCGACCAAAGACAAATATTTTGCCAACTTCACTAGAACTTACATACACGCCACCTTCGGATACGGCAATGCCATCGATTTTGTTAGGCAGTTCCATAAATGGTTGCAGCTCGAAATCAACCATGTTGCAATAGTAAATGCCGTTGTTCTTGGTAATCCACAAGGTTTCCCCAGCGATCGCCAAACCCGTCGCATCACGAAACTCCGAGGCGGTGTAATTATTTAGTACCGTTGCGCCTTCTGACCACGGATCGATCTTAAGGAGGTGACCTTGATAGGCATCGACGCAAATTATGTAGGGCTTGTGATTACTGATATCAATGCTTACATCACTTACATCACTTACATTGCTTGGGGTTTGCCACACTAAACCGTGAAGGTTATAAGCGCCAATAGGATAAATCGTGCTTGGTAGGCTAGGCATAGGGTATTAGACAGGTGATTTATGCGGATAATTTAGAAAGATTTTGGACTTTCTGCCAGCTTTGATCTGACTTTAAAAGCAGTATTAGTTCCGTAGCGAAGGCAACAGAAAGAAATCGTTTCAGGGTTGGAGCTGCGCGGATTTATGATATCACCCCAATCTTATAGGTAGCTGGACATAATTAAAACCCAAAAGCATCTGGCGCAAGCCGTGCTTGTGCCAGATGCTTTTAATTATGTCCAGCTAGCAGTTTTCATACTCCCTTCCCAGTGAAAAATTAGATGTTGCGGCGCTTCGCGCCGCAACGCTAATTATTGGTTTTTGATGTCTATTTCTTTGGTGGGAAGGGAGTATGTTACTTTGGTTGATTGGGGCGGTTAATAAATACAGCCACAGCTCATTCGCTAAATTATGTTCTTCACACTCTGGATTGTAAATGAGGCAATATTCTCTACTCACAAGCATTTTGTATCTAATCGGCCCAATGCTGATTATCGTTAGCCATATCGGTTCATTACTTGTATTAGTAACTGGTTTGTCTTGGGGGGCGATCGCATGGATGGTACTGCTATATTTTGTGCGGATGCTGGCGACGACAGGTATTTATCATCGCTTACTCACCCATAAAAGCTATCAAGCCCCTGCCCCTCTCCTATGGGTGGGTTGTCTGATCGCCTCTTCCGCAGGACAGATGGGCCCAAGTTGGTGGAAGGCGCACCATCTGATGCATCATCAACATTCAGATCACGATCGCGATCCCCATTCTCCCTATTATCCCAATGGTGGAGTTAAAGGATTTTATTGGGCTCAGGGTGGATGGCTGCTATCTTCGCAGTTTTTTCCCTCCAAATTGCCCGTTGATGTAGAAAGCGATCGCGTTTTAAGAGCGATCGATCGCTTGCATTTTGTTCCTTTAGTCGCGCTTGGTGCGATTTCTTACTACATTGGCGGACTGGAATATCTGGGAGCATTCTTTTTGAGCACCACCTTGTTATTTCATGGTGTGCAAACTGTAAACTCCCTCAGCCATCTGATCGGCGATCGCCCATTTGTTACCGACGACCATAGTCGCAATAGTGCCTTCGTCGCCTTCTTGACTTTGGGTGAGGGTTGGCATAATCTCCACCATGCTTTCCAATTCTCAAGTCGTCATGGGATCACGATTTGTGATGATCGGGTTAGCTATTTGCCCGATCCGACTTTTAGCTTTATTAAGCTACTAGAGTTTTTTAAATTAGCCTCAAAGCTAAGACTTCCAAGTGAAAAAGAATTGTTAGCAAGATCTAGTCAGCGCAAATCGCAGGATTTAGAATTGGCGATCGCGCTAAAAACAACTGCTGATTCTTAATCGATTCTCTACTGTATCTCTGGAATCAAACCGCAAAAGATAAGTGGCGACGCGAAGCGTCGCCACTTATCTTTTGCGGTTTGATTTGTTTTATCCCAAAGCTCAAAATGGCGTAGCCATTTTGAGCTTTGGTATTAGCTATATTTAGCGAAAGCGTGATCGCCAGATTCTTTGGTATTCGCCATCATTTAACCCTCCCGAAGTATTGAAATTATTGGCTTGAATGGATTGGTTCAGTGCGGCAATGCGATCTTCAGTGGCAGGGTGAGTACTGAGAAAGGCAGGAACGTTACCACCTCCAGCACTAACTAGCTTTTGCATAAAGGCGGGCATGGCTCTCGCGGCGAAACCAGCTCTAGTAATATTTTGTAAGCCTCGGCGATCGGCTTCAAATTCTGCTTCGCGACTGTTGGGTAAACGTAGGGCTAAATCTACGCCAATCCCGACGATGCGATCGTCACCAACTCCCGCGATATTAGCAATACCTTGAGCGATCGCCATTTGCTTCATCTGTTCTAGAGAATGACGGGCTGAAATATGTCCCATTTCATGACCGATTACACTGGCTAGTTGGGCCACGTTATCTGCTGCGGCGATCGTCCCCGTATTAATGTAAACAAAGCCACCCATGGTGGCAAAAGCATTGAGATTTTTGTCATCAACCACACGAAATGTGTAGGGAATATTGGGGCGATCACTAGTGGGAATGAGGATTTGTCCGAGGCGATTCACTAGGGCATTTGCAGCCGGATCGCGACTGATCCTGACTTCTTGTTGGATTTGACCATCAATTTGTTTGCCTAAAGTAACTTCGTCATTATCCCCAATACTAGAAAGTTGAATAACTTGAATAGCCGAGGGCAAAATGCGAAACAAGTCAGAAAAGTCTAAGGCGTTGGCAATAAAAGGATTCAGAGTGACCGCTAACAGGATCGACATCACTAACGCGATCGCCAATTTCCCGTAACGTTGCAATTCTTGGTAAATCGATACTCCAAATTTTTGACTCTTAAATTTTTGACTCAATGAATTTGATAAATTAGCGATCGATCTCTTCATATCTATAATTACCTCAAACTTTCCTATCTTATCTATCTTAATATTTATACTTAAGGTAGCTAGGCATAATTACAATCCAGAAACAAAACCCGTAGCACAAGCGCAGCTTGCGCTACGGGTTTTGTTTTTTATATTTAATTGCACCTAGCTACTTATTCATACTTATCCGTTTTTCCTAAGATCTCAGGATTTATACCAATTCCCAAAAGTGTAGCCACATTTTTGGGAATTGAAAATCAAACCCAGTAAGGGTTTTAAAATCACAAAATGGCGTAGCCATTTTGTGATTTGGTATTACACCCCAGCGCCGTTCCAAAAGAATTAGCCAAAAGAATTAGCCAAAAGAATTAGCCCCAAAAGAATTAGCCTGAGAAATGCCAGACTTAGCCAACTTTGACGAAGAAAGCCTTGCCAAAGTTGCCGAAATTCAATCTCTTGCGCTCGATAGATATATTTTTGGTAATTTCTACTATAATCAAATGTATAGAATGAATTAAAATTAATATTATTTAGTGAGGCAAACTGTGTTTCTCACCGCCCCAAGTCCCGTAGGAATGAATGATCGGACTAGTAATGATGCTATCCCCATTGATCGCTTCCAAGCGATCGCCGATCTCAAAAAAGAACTCAATGCGGTAATTTTAGCCCACTATTACCAAGACCCCGATCTCCAAGATATTGCCGATTACATTGGGGATTCGCTAGGTTTATCGCAAGCAGCAGCCAATTGCCAAGCCGATGTCATCGTATTTCTCGGTGTGCATTTCATGGCTGAGACCGCCAAAATTCTCAACCCCAACAAATTGGTATTGCTTCCCGATCTAGATGCAGGCTGTTCGCTGGCGGATAGTTGTCCGCCCGATCGCTTTGCCGATTTTAAGCTAGCTCATCCAGATCATTTGGTGATTTCCTACATAAATTGCTCGGCAGATATCAAGGCAATGAGCGATATCATCTGTACGAGTGCCAATGCCGTCGCGATCGTCAACCAAATCCCCAAAGATCAGCCAATTATCTTTGCCCCCGATCGCAACCTCGGACGCTATGTGATGGAAAAAACAGGACGAGAGCTATTGCTATGGGATGGAGCTTGTATCGTCCACGAAATCTTTTCCGAGCGCAAATTAATTGAACTTAAGCTGCATCATCCTCAAGCAGCCATCATTGCCCATCCTGAATGCGAAGCGAACGTACTTCGTCATGCTGATTTTATTGGTTCAACGACAGGATTGTTAAAATATGTGCAAAATAGCGATCGCCAAGAATTTATCGTAGTTACGGAGTCTGGGGTAATCCATCAAATGCAAAAGGCGACCCCCTCCAAAAAATTTATACCCGCACCACCTAATAGCAACTGTGCCTGTAACGAATGCCCTTATATGCGCTTAAACACTTTAGATAAGGTGTATCTCGCGATGAAAAATCGCACCCCTGAAATAACGCTCCCTGAATCAACTCGTCTAGCGGCTCTCAAGCCCATGCAAAGAATGCTAGAAATGTCAGTCTAAAAAAATATAAAAGATGAGTGGCGGCGCGAAGCGCCGCCACTCATCTTTTATATTGCTATGTCTTGATGAGATTAGTTAGGATTCCCGATAGAGGCTGATATTTTCCTTGGTGGCAAAATACTTATATTGCTGATGATTGATCATCAATTCATCGAGCATCTTTTGGACTAAATTCCAGTCAGCAAAACCATGCTTAGTCTCAGCAATGATTTGTTGGCGGAGAGTTCTGACTCGTTCGAGGTTAGCGGATGTCATATTTTCGATTCTCGTCGTTTTGTCCCATTGATTATTAATTTACAGCTACTACCACCAAAAGTTCGGTATCACAGAGATCAAAAAACGATATTTAAGTCTTGAGGTTATGATATTTGGATTAAAAAATAATCCTACATCGAAATTACTTGGAAAATATTCTTTTGTTTTTTGTTTTTGGTGATTATTCCTAAATTGGTAAGGTTGAGTGGCGCATCGCGCCACTCAACCTTACCAATTAGGTTCTCTATACGGGATGCTCTACTAAACAAATCTCCCCTTGATTGCCGATGCAATGGCATACTGAGAGTTATAAGCAGGTATGCAAATTACTAAGGGCTCTCACCGAAACTTTTTCGCTAACCTATCTATCTTTATTTCTAGGCAGGACAACTTAATTAATGCTGATGTATACAGTTGAAATCACCCTCAAAAATAATCCGATCGCTTTGTCTGTACAGCGCAAGGAGCAGGAACATGCCGATGCACTTTATCGCGTAATTGCTAATGCGATCGCCGATGGCAATACCAAAATCTTGGAATTAACCTGTGAAAAGCAAGAAGGTAAAAAGATCTCTGTATTAACGAGCGAGATCTCGGCGGTGCAGGTTTCTGAAAAATCAGGAGCCTCGGCAAATATGGGTGCAGGCTTCATTCGTGGCTAACCATTAACCAACGGTGTCGCAAACTAACGGTGTTACTGGCTCTGTGCGCGACACCGTTATTTATATATCCTTCGTATATCTGTCACGCATCTGTCATATATCTGCTATATATCTGTAATTATCTGCAACTAACCTTGCAATTATCTGCAATTACCTGCAATTAATAATGCTAACCGATCGATCTATAACCACCGCCATCAGCGTTCGCGATCTTAACTTTGCATGGGCTTCAGGCGAACCTGTCCTCGATCGCTGTACGCTATCTGTACCCAAAGGGGAGTTTTGGATGCTGTTAGGTACTAATGGCAGCGGTAAATCGACCTTACTGAGGTTGCTAGCAGGCTTGCTGAAGCCTACGTCGGGTGATATTGAGATTGGCGATCGCCTTGGGTTTGTATTTCAGAATCCCGATCATCAGTTGGTAATGCCCACGGTGGGCGCTGATATTGCCTTTGGGCTAGTATCGGAAAATCTTTCCTTTCAAGAAACTCAGCAAAGGGTCGAAGAGTCTCTCAGCGCTGTAAATCTCCTGCAAATGATCCGTCGCCCGATCTATGCCTTAAGCGGAGGACAAAAGCAACGGATCGCGATCGCTGGGGCGATCGCTCGTCATGCTGAAGTTTTGTTACTTGATGAACCCACAGCCTTACTGGATGGCGAAAATCAAACGGAGTTGGTTGCCTCAGTACGAGAATTGGTGAAACAAAAAAATTTAACGGCCCTTTGGGTTACGCATCGGTTAAACGAACTCGATTACGCCGATGGTGCGTTTTTATTGGAACGCGGTAAAGTTGTGGATAAGGGCGATCCGATGCGGTTAAAGCAATTATTGCTAGAGCGCTCCTAAACCGATGGTGATTGATATTTACAGTCATAGAGTTGCGGCGTAATACCAATTCCCAAAAGTGTGGCTACACTTTTGGGAATTGAAAAACAAACCCAGTAAGGGTTTTAAAATCACAAAATGGCGTAGCCATTTTGTGATTTGGTATAACTCTATGACTGTAAATATCACCAATTTTTAACGGACGTGGCAAATGGAGATTATGGAAGAACAGCAAAATTTTCTTTACGAATACACTAAGTTTTGTCTGGAGCAAGCCCAGCATGGTGTTGATACGCTTGGCACCAAATTGGCGGGAGTAATGGAGATCAGCGCTCTCTTGCTGCTTGGGTTGCGAGTTACTTCCACATTTCAGATCTATGTCAAACCCGAACAGGAAAATCTCTATTTTATTTATCTGAGTCTGAAGCTTTCCGCCTGCGTTTCTCTGGCGATCGCGATCGCTTTTGCGGTACTCGGACTATATCCACGTAAGGTGGCGACTACAGGACTTTCGCCCGAAGTCTTGATGCAAAAGGATGGAAGTTTGCAGGCTGCGATCACAACTACATGGATGAAGCAAATTGAGGATTTACAAGCCTATAAAACCGAACGTACTGCTTTTTTGCGTAAGGCTATGATTTCCCTCGCGCTCGGTATTGCGATCGCTTCGCTTGCTACGGCCGATGCTTTTATGATGGCGGTTAGTATTGGGCAATAGGATGCTTTGTTGCTGGACTAAATTTATAGCTACAGTCACTTGAATTAGGACAAATCAAAAACCTAAGAATTAATTGGAGGCGCTTCGCGCATCCAATTAATTCTTAGGTTTTATTTCCTAGTACATTTGGGGACAGCTATATTACCAAATTCCTTATCAAATTCCTTACCAAATTACTTGCGAGATTAGCCAACAAGCCAATTAGCATCATGCGCTACATACTACATGATCGCCATGAGGCTATAAAATGTATTGCGAGTTACCTAAGAAATACAAGATTTTATGCCCCGCCGTAATGACATCCACAAGATTTTGTTGATTGGGGCTGGTCCGATCGTGATCGGGCAAGCCTGCGAATTTGACTATTCGGGAACCCAAGCCTGTAAAGTTTTACGGGACGAGGGCTATTACGTGATCCTAGTTAACTCCAATCCCGCTACGATCATGACCGATCCCGCCACAGCCGATCGCACCTATATCGAACCCATCACCCCTGAGGTTGTTGCTCAAATTATTGAGAAAGAGCGTCCCGATGCAATTTTGCCAACCATGGGTGGACAGACCGCATTAAACACAGCGGTTGCTCTTGCTAAAAGCGGTGTTTTAGAAAAATATGGCGTAGAGCTAATTGGGGCGAAACTGGATGCGATCGAGATGGCGGAGGATCGCAAACTGTTTAAAGAAGCGATGGAGCGGATTGGCGTTGCCATGTGTCCGTCGGGCTTGGGTACGACGATGGAAGAGTCCCGCGCGATCGCCCAAGAGATTGGTTCCTATCCGCTCATTATCCGTCCTGCCTTCACTATGGGCGGTACTGGTGGTGGGATCGCCTACAACCAAGAGGAATTTGAAGAAATTTGTGCCTCTGGCTTAGAAGCTAGTCCCGTATCGCAAATTCTGATCGAGCGATCGCTGATCGGCTGGAAAGAATACGAGCTAGAGGTAATGCGCGATCTTGCCGACAACGTGGTAATTATTTGCAGTATCGAAAATATCGATCCGATGGGTATCCATACGGGCGATTCGATTACCGTGGCTCCCGCCCAGACCTTGACCGACAAAGAATATCAACGCCTGCGGGACTACTCGATTAAGATCATTCGCGAAATTGGCGTAGAGACAGGTGGCTCGAATATTCAATTCTCGATCAATCCTGAAAATGGCGAAGTCGTCGTCATTGAGATGAATCCGCGCGTTTCCCGCAGCTCGGCGCTAGCCTCTAAGGCGACGGGTTTCCCGATCGCTAAATTTGCGGCGAAACTTGCCGTGGGCTATACCCTTGATGAAATTTCTAACGACATCACCAAGAAAACCCCAGCCAGCTTTGAGCCAACCATTGATTATGTCGTTACCAAAATTCCTCGCTTTGCCTTCGAGAAATTTCCGGGTTCGGAGCCAATTCTGACGACTCAGATGAAGTCGGTCGGTGAGGCGATGGCGATCGGGCGTACTTTCCAAGAATCTTTCCAAAAGGCATTGCGATCGCTAGAAGTTGGGCGGTTTGGCTTTGGTGGCGATCGCGAAGAAGTCCTACCTGACCTCGATAAAATTAAATATAGTTTGCGGACTCCCAATCCCGATCGCATCTTTTCGATTCGCGATGGCTTTTTGTCAGGGTTGTCAGTGCAGGCTATTTTTGAACTCACCAATATCGATCCTTGGTTCTTGCAAAAGATGCGTGAGATCACGGATGTCGAACTGGCGATCAAGGGCAGAAAACTGGATACCATTCTGAAGGATGAGTTGCTAGAGATTAAGCGGATGGGCTTTAGCGATCGCCAAATTGCCTATCTCACAGGTACCCATGAAGATACCGTGCGTACCTATCGCAAATCCCTAGGAGTCATTCCCTCTTACAAGACCGTTGACACCTGCGCTGCTGAATTTGAAGCCCTTACGCCCTATCACTATTCCACCTACGAAGAAGAATCGGAAATTCTCCCTTCCACAAAGCGGAAAGTAATGATCTTGGGCGGTGGGCCAAATCGCATTGGTCAGGGGATTGAATTTGACTATTGTTGTTGTCATGCTAGCTATGCTCTGCGGGCGGCAGGTTTTGAAACAATCATGGTTAACTCTAATCCTGAAACCGTTTCCACCGATTACGATACTAGCGATCGCTTGTATTTCGAGCCATTGACCCGCGAAGATGTACTGAATATCATTGAAGCCGAACAGCCCGAAGGTGTGATCATTCAGTTTGGCGGACAAACTCCCCTTAAGCTTTCGGTTCCACTATTACGATACCTAGAAGAGCATAACTCCACGACTAAAATTTGGGGAACCTCGCCTGATTCGATCGATATTGCGGAAGATCGGGAACGTTTCGAGGCAATTTGCCAAGAATTAGGAATTACCCAACCGCAAAATGGGCTTGCCCGTTCAGAAGATGAAGCCGTGGCGATCGCTCAGCGGGTTGGTTATCCCGTAGTCGTACGTCCTAGCTACGTTCTTGGTGGTCGAGGGATGGAGGTTGTTTACTCCGATGCCGAGCTAGAAGACTACATGCGTCGAGCGATTATCATCGAGCCAGAACATCCCGTACTGATCGATCATTTTCTCGAAGGCGCGATCGAAGTCGATGTCGATGCGATCGCTGATCAACTGGGTAATGTCACCATTGGCGGCATTATGGAACATATCGAAGAGGCAGGCATCCATTCAGGAGATTCGGCATGTTCGATCCCGACATTTTCCTTGCCCCCTGAGGTGCTGAGTACTATTCGCCAATGGACAATTAACCTCGCGAAATCCCTCAATGTAATTGGCTTGATGAATATTCAATATGCAGTGCAGTTGAATAACAACAATCTCAAAGAGAGTAAGGTTTTCATCCTTGAAGCGAATCCTCGCGCCTCGCGTACCGTTCCCTACGTCAGTAAAGCGATTAACGTTCCCCTCGTGAATTATGCTTCGAGAATTATGGCGGGCGCAACTCTTGCGGAGTTGGGCTTAACCGAAGAGGTCATTCCCAAGCATATTTCCATCAAAGAAGCCGTACTTCCCTTTGCTAAGTTTGCAGGAACCGATACGATTTTGGGCCCTGAAATGCGATCGACAGGTGAAGTCATGGGCATTGATACCGAGTTTGGTCGAGCCTTTGCCAAAGCTCAAATTGCCGCAGGAACCCACCTTCCCCTCGAAGGGACTGTGTTTCTCTCCGTAAACGATCGCGATAAAAGCGGTATCACCTCGATTGCTGAAGCCTTTATCGAACTGGGCTTCAAGATCGTGGCAACGGAGGGAACCTATAAAATTCTGCGCCGCAATAATATCGAATCCAAGCAAGTTCTCAAAGTCCATGAAGGTCGTCCGCATGTTGGCGATTCTATGAAAAATGGCAAAATTCAATTGATCGTCAATTCCCCTAGTGGTGAAGAGGCAAAAACCGATGGCAAGATGATTCGTCGTACGGCTCTTGCTTACAAGATCCCCGTAATTACCACTCTTGCGGGTGCAAAAGCAGCGATCGCCGCCATTCGTTCTCTTCAAACTGGAGCAATTTCTGTAACTGCACTTCAGGACTATAAATAATACCAAGTTAAGAAACCATTTAAGAATTCACTAGATCCCCCCAGCCCCCCTTAAAAAGGGGGGAGAATTTTAAATTCTTCCCCCTTTTTAAGGGGGATTGAGGGGGATCTCTTAGAGCTTTTGATCGCAGAAAGTAATTCTTAAATGGTTTTTAAGAAATGGCTACGTCATTGCTTAACTTGAAAACCCTTACTCGATTTAGCTTTTATAGCTATATTCACTTAAGTCAGGATATCAAACCGAATAGAGAGTTGCGGCGCGAAGCGCCGTAACTCTCTATTCGGTTTGATTTTTGTTCTATTTTAAAAGCCTAAAAGTAAAGGCTTTTACTTTTGGTCTTTGAGAAAGGGTTTGCTATGCAAACCCTTTCTCAAAGCTCGTTACGTTATTTAAACACCAGTTTGTCTTCCTCAACGGTGATGCTTATAGTCTGACCTTCGCTAAAGGTTCCTTCGATGATCTTAGTGGCGATCGGATTTTCGATTTCTCTCTGAATTGCTCGCTTGAGGGGACGCGCACCATAGGAAGGATCATAACCGACCGCAGCAATATAATCCTTTGCCTCTTCGCTCAATTTGAGAGAGAGCTTGCGCTCGCTAAGACGACTCTCGATGCGTTTGATTTGTAATGTGGCGATCGCGCGAATCTCACTGCGGCGGAGAGCATGGAAAATTACCGTTTCATCAATGCGATTGAGAAATTCGGGACGGAAGTGATTGCGCAGGACATCGATTACGCGATCGCGCATTTCGTCGTAACGGGAGTCCGCATCAATATCTTCTGCCAAATCCTTGGAAGTTTCGAGAATGCGATCGCTGCCAATGTTACTGGTCATGATGATGACAGTATTTTTACAATCAACTAAGCGACCCTGACTATCGGTAATTCTGCCATCATCAAGGACTTGCAAGAGAATATTAAATACATCGGGGTGAGCTTTTTCGACTTCATCGAATAGGACTACTGAGTAAGGATGGCGGCGCACTGCTTCTGAAAATTGTCCGCCTTCTTCATAGCCAACATATCCAGGCGGTGCACCGATGAGCCGTGATACGGAATGTTTCTCCATATATTCCGACATGTCGATACGCACCATCGAAGCATCGGAATCAAACAGAAACTCCGCAAGAGCGCGTGCGAGTTCGGTTTTACCAACCCCTGTTGGCCCTAAAAATAGGAACGAACCAAGGGGGCGATTGGGATCGTTCATACCCGCACGGGCGCGGCGAATTGCTGAGGCTACCGAGGTTACAGCTTCTTCTTGACCAATGACCCGTTCGTGAAGATGTTTCTCTAGGGTCAGTAGTTTTTGGCGTTCTGAAAGTAATAACTTCTTGAGGGGAATTCCCGTCCAACGCGCCACAATTTCCGCAATGTCATCTTCAGTCACTTGCTCACGGAATAAAATTGAACCATCGGCTCTCGCTCGATTCAACTCCAATTCCGCTTCATCAAGATTCTTCTCTAATTCTGTCAGTTTGCCATATTTCAACTCGGCAGCACGATTGAGATTAAATTCGCGCTCGGATTGCTCGATTTGCAGTTTGGTTTGATCGATCTGTTCTTTGAGTGATCGCAAATTATCTATCGTATCTTTTTCTTGCTGCCAGCGATCGTCGAGGCTGATTTGCCGATCGCGCAGTTCACTCATTTCTTTCTCAAGCCGATCGAGACGGTCTTGAACAGCTTTGCTGCTCCTAGTTTTATAGACGACCTTGCCTTCTGCCTCGACCCTTTCTATGGGTGTAAAGTCGCCCTCCTTTTGTAGGGATAGCCTTTCCATCTCTAATTGCATCAAGCGGCGATCGATTTCATCCAGCTCTAAAGGCTTAGAGGTGATCTCCATTTTTAACTTTGCCGCCGATTCATCCACCAGATCGATCGCCTTATCGGGTAAAAAGCGATCGGTAATATAGCGATTGGAAAGAGTTGCCGCCGCCACTAATGCTGAGTCGGAAATATTTACCCCATGATGGACTTCATAGCGTTCTTTTAAGCCCCGCAGAATCGAGATCGTATCCTCTACTGTCGGCTGATCGACGAGCACCTGTTGAAAGCGCCTTTCGAGAGCGGCATCCTTCTCAATATATTGCCGATATTCATCCAGAGTGGTCGCACCGATACACCGCAATTCTCCCCGCGCTAACATTGGTTTGAGAATATTGCCAGCATCCATTGCCCCCTGTTGTGTTGCCCCAGCTCCAACCACGGTATGCAGTTCGTCAATAAATAGGACGATCTTGCCATCGGAATTCAGAACTTCCTTAAGCACCGCCTTCAAGCGATCTTCAAATTCGCCGCGATACTTTGCCCCTGCAATCAACGAACCCATATCAAGGCTAATAATTGTACGGTCTTTCAGCGACTCGGGTACATCTCCACGGATAATTCTTTGGGCAAGCCCTTCGGCGATCGCCGTTTTGCCCACCCCCGGTTCGCCAATGAGAACGGGATTATTTTTTGTCCGTCTTGACAATACCTGAACTACGCGCCGAATTTCATCATCACGACCGATGACGGGATCGAGCTTTCCTTCCTTTGCCTGCTCGGTAAGGTCGCGACCGTATTTCTCTAGAGCCGCATATTTAGCCTCAGGATTTTGATCGGTAATGGTTTGACTGCCACGCACCGCCTTGATCGTTTCTTCTAATTTCTTGCGATCGATGCTGAGATCTCGATAGAGGCGCTTACCAAGGCGATCGTCATCGATCAAGCCAATCAGCATATGCTCGATCGCCATAAATTCATCGCCAAAGCTCTTGCGGCTCTCCTCAGCACGATCGAGCCATACTTCCAAATTGCGTCCTAAATACAATTGTTCTGGGCTTGCCACGCGGGGCTGTCGCCGTAAAAATTCTTCTACCTGTCGTCGCGCCCTTGCCATCGGCACTGACATGGCTGTAAATATGTTTGCGGTCAAGCCTTCTTCCTGCTCCAACAGTGCCATCAGCAAATGCTCGACTTCTAGTTGTTGGTGTTGCGATCGTCTTGCGACCTCTTGCGATTTGACGATCGCTTCCCATGCTTTTTCAGTAAATTTTTTCGGATCGGTTGGTTGCATTGACTTTGGTTTCAGCAGGAGCGCTTGTGATGACTAACGATAGTTAAAATAAGTTTACATTATCGTCAAAGCTCCTCAACTTAAAACCTCAGGGAGAGTGCCGCCCACGGGCGGCACTCTCTATTTAAGTAGCTAGGCATAATTAAAACCCAAAACCAGAGAGCGTACCGCCCGCGTAGCGGGCGGTACGCTCTTCTAGGTTTTAAGTTTACTTATGCCTATCAAAACCCAAGAATTAATTGGCGGCGCGAAGCGCCGCCAATTAATTCTTGGGTTTTATGTCCTAGTACAGCAGTACATTTGGCGACAGCTACATTAATGAACGATTAATGAACGAGTGGCAATACCAAGGTAATAAAGTAATACACCAGTGGGGCAGTGAACACATAACTGTCAGCACGATCAAGAATGCCACCATGACCTGGCATAATTTGCCCTGAGTCTTTGACTCCCGCATCCCTTTTCATCATTGATTCGGTCAGATCGCCCAGTAATCCAGCGATCCCAATTAATAGACCTAAAATTGCTCCAGATAACCACCACTGCGCCCATCCCAAACTAAAAGCCCAGATAATTGCGGTCACGCAGCAACAGATCAAACCTGCGATCGCTCCTTCTACGGTCTTCTTCGGACTAATGTCAGAAAGTCGGGTACGTCCGAAAACCTTGCCAAATATATAGGCTCCGACATCGGAAGCCCAGATACAGCAAAATGCCATTAACACGTAGATACAACCATCGGATACGGGAAAAGTAATCCTCAACCATGACAGTCCATCAAGGTCACGTAAATGGTTAAAAAAGTCAAACTGCTGGAGGCGATCGCTCACTATAAAGGTATTACCATCGCCAAGCCCTCTAATTCTGATCCAAAAACTTGGTAGATAGCCACCATAAAACAGCCCCAAAATCGATGCGGAAATATCGGAAATTGTGGCAATGCGAGGCTGAAACAACAAATAAAAGCAAATAAAAGTGCCTGCAATTGGGATCACCGCATCCGCAAGCTCTACTCTCAATTGCGAAACTATAAGCAATGCTAAACTGACAGAAATAGTAATTTTGCTGGCAGGAACGATCTCCTTGGCTCTTACCAATGCAAAATATTCCATCTCACCAAAAACAACCAGCAGTGTGAATGCTGCTGTAAATGCCCAACCACCGAAGGCGATCGCCGCCAGTACGAGGGGAATTACTAATAAAGCACTGATAATGCGAGTCCAAGGCATGAAAATAGCACAACTAAGAAAGTGAACATGGGCAATTTACACAAAGCTTGGCATTGTGCTACCTACAGAAGTAAATATACTCCCATGATTAGAGGAAGCATCAAAATCGTTATGCAAATTTGCGAATTTCGATAGGCAAGTTCTGTAAGGTGATTTTTTCTGCTTCTATAGCAACTCAAAAAGCCAAAGATGAGTGGCGGCGCTTCGCACCGCCACTCATAAATGTAAGTGCAGCTTTTTATAGCTGCCGCCAGTTTTGTTAGGACAAAATCAAAACCCCAAAGAGAGTTGCCGCGCTCCGCGCGGCAACTCTCTTTGGGGTTTTATGTCAGCTATAAAATAATTGCAACTTAAGATATAAGCAGATATAAGCGATATAAGTCCCAAAATCCTATTGACAAACTCGCAGCTTGCGCTATATCTAAAAACTATGTCCAAAACCTACTATGCAATCCTTGGCGTTAACCCTTGGGCGAGTGAGATCGATATTCGCCGCGCCTATCGCGATCTGAGTAAACTCTATCATCCCGATACAACTCAACTGCCAAAGGATGAGGCTATTGAGAGCTTTCGCCAGATCAATGAAGCCTATGCAACTCTTAGCAATGCCGATCGCCGCCAAAACTACGATCGCCGCATTCAATTCTCAAGATTTCAATACGCGACCATAAAAACCCAAGTATCGACCGATGCCACAGCCAGCAATGCTCAAAGCCGAACCCCAAAAAATCTGCAAACTATTGATGATGATGGTTTACCTAGCGAACGTCCATTATCTGGCGGCGAACTATTTGCACTCTTGTTAATTGGTGCTACGCTAGTTGCTTGTTTAGTGCTAGTTTTTTTAGTCGCTTTGCTGCGTGGAGATCGACTTTTCCCCGAAGCGATCGCGCCCCTATCAATTTTTTGGCTCTACCTACCATAATTTCCTATCCTCTCCTCGTCACCTATGGCGCTTCCCTCCCCCTCTACACCCCTTTACAACCATCCTTTGCCTGCCCTTGAAGCATGGTTAGACGAGCAAGGATGCTATCAAGATCAGTCGAACCCTAATGTCTGGCGAGTTACCCGCTCCTCATGGCAAGCAGAAATTGTGATGGATGTTGAAGATATTCGTGTGCGTTATATTCAAGACGCTTACGGGGGCAAAGAAATTCAACGGGCTTTTCCCTATTCGCTCAGTCGTCAAGATGTTGAAGATGCAATTTTTACTGGTCCCTAATCAAAAAAGTTCGCAATAGCTTGAAAGTTTGTTAGTATGTAATTACGCTACAAGTGAATGATGAAACTATACATAAGTCATTACACGGTTTTAGCAAAAGTTTCCCCTAATTTTGATGTTTTTATTTCGGAGGTTCATTGAGTAGAACATATAACGTTGCCATTCTCGGAGCAACAGGTGCAGTTGGTACAGAGCTTTTAGCATTGCTAGAAGAAAGAAATTTTCCCTTGGGCAAGTTAAAACTGTTAGCCTCAGAGCGATCGGCGGGTAAGTCAGTTAAGTTTGCTGACAGAGAATTAACGATCGAAGCTGTTACTGAGTCTTCCTTTGATGATGTCGATATTGTCCTTGCCTCCGCAGGCGGTAGCATATCCAAACAGTGGTTGCCAATAGCGGCTAAAGCAGGGGCAATATCCATTGATAACTCCAGTGCCTTTAGGATGCATCCCGATGTGCCCTTGATCGTTCCAGAAGTTAATCCTGAGACCGTGACTCAGCATAACGGCATTATTGCTAACCCTAACTGCACCACCATCCTGATGGCAGTGGCAATTTATCCTTTGCATCAAGTTCAACCCATCCAACGTATTGTCGCTGCGACTTACCAGTCAGCTAGTGGGGCAGGGGCAAGGGCAATGGAAGAAGTAAAAATACAGTCACAGGCCATTCTTAACGGAGAAACCGCTGTCCCCGAAGTTTTGCCCTATCCCTTGGCTTTTAACCTATTCCCCCATAATTCACCAATGACTGAAAATTCCTACTGTGAGGAAGAAATGAAAATGGTGAACGAGACTCGCAAAATATTTGGCGATCGCGAAATTCGGATTTCCGCAACCTGTGTACGGGTTCCCGTATTGCGAGCTCATTCCGAAGCAATTAATCTAGAGTTTTCTCATCCTTTTCATCCCGATAAAGCTAGGGAGATTCTGGCAGCAGCCGCAGGGGTAAGGTTAGTTGAAGACTTTAGTAAAAATTATTTCCCCATGCCGATCGATGCTAGTGGCAAAGATGACGTACTAGTAGGGCGAATTCGTCAGGATATCTCGCACCCTAATGGTTTGGAATTATGGTTGTGTGGCGATCAAATTCGTAAAGGAGCCGCGCTAAATGCCGTCCAAATCGCGGAACTCCTGATTAATAAGGATCTCCTCTAATTAAATCTACTTAAATATTGCATAGCGGTATATGCCATAGCGTTCCATAGCGATATTTATTTGGCTAGCAAGCTTCTATTTACTGAGTATGTATGAGTGAAATTGATTTCGGACGTTTACTAACGGCAATGATTACTCCCTTTGACTTAGAAGGGAATGTTGACTATGGGAAAGCCGAACAGCTTGCCTTACACCTAGTTGAGACGGGAACTGACACAATTGTGGTGTGCGGTACCACGGGAGAATCGCCAACATTAAGTTGGGATGAGGAGTACAAACTGTTTTCGGTGCTACAACAGGCGATCGCTGGCAAAGCGAAAATCATGGCTGGTACAGGATCGAATTCTACTTCTGAGGCAATATCTGCTACCCAAAAGGCTGCACATCTCGGATTAGATGGTACACTGCAAGTAACACCGTATTACAACAAGCCTCCGCAAGAGGGACTATATCAACATTTTCGAGCGATCGCTGAAGCTGCCCCCGAACTACCGATGCTTCTCTATAATGTTCCTAGTCGTACAGGTTGTAAATTAGAGCCTGAGACCGTTGCTAAGCTAGCTGAAATTCCCAGTATTATCGGAATTAAGGAAGCAACGGGTGATTTAGATCAAGCTAGTCAAATTCGCGCTCTCACACCAGCCGATTTTGCGATCTATTCGGGTGATGACTCTCTCACATTGCCATTGATGGCTGTGGGTGCAAAGGGAGTGGTCAGCGTGGCTTCACATCTAGTTGGCAAGCAACTACAAGCAATGATGGAATCCTTTGCCGTCGGTAAAGTTAACGAAGCATTGCAAATTCACCTTCAGCTTTTTCCTTTGTTTAAGGCTTTGTTTTTGACTAGCAATCCGATTCCCCTCAAGATCGCTTTGCGACTGATGGGATTAGATACGGGCGTGGTGCGATCGCCGCTAGTGATGGGTAATGCCGATCTCGAAGCCAAACTGAAGTCTGTATTAAAAGAGATTGGCATTCTTACCTAGTTGTAGGGGCTATTTATCTAATTGCTTTGACAAGATCATTCAAGTTTTATATCCAAAGACATATTCCAGCAGTCTGTATCGGGATTTTGACCAAAATATACATCGCAACTTACAGCGAACTTGTGGGGGAGATTACATCTTTCTGTAAATGTTCTGGTCGTTTTATCCAAAGACGTTAGCGCATCTCCGTTAGCGCATCCATCGACAAGAAGACAAGAACGGACAAGATCCTCAGTTTCCATTAAAGCAAAATGCTGAATTGTTTTCGCAATTCAAAATTGCCATTCTCGCCTACAACCTCTCTATAAATTTATTCACTTTATTTACCAAAAATCAACCTATGACTACATCTAACGCTCCAGCATTGAAAATTATCGCCCTTGGCGGACTTCATGAAATTGGCAAAAACACATGGGTGTTTGAATATAACGACGAAATTATGCTCCTTGATGGTGGGTTGTCATTCCCTGACAACATGATGCCTGGCGTGAATGTCGTATTGCCAGATATGACTTACTTGCGCGAAAACAAGCATAAGATCAAAGGCATGATTGTCACCCACGGGCATGAAGATCATATTGGGGCAATTTCTTTCCATTTGAAACAGTTTGAAATTCCCGTTATTTATGGTCCCCGTTTAGCCATGGCTTTGCTGGAAGACAAGCTGCGTGAAGCTGGCGTATTAAACCGTACAGAACTCCGCCGCGTGATGCCGCGTGATGTTGTGCGTGTGGGTACGAGCTTCTTTGTCGAATTCATTCGCAATACCCACTCGATCGCTGATAGTTTCTCGATCGCCATCAATACCCCTGCGGGTGTAGTCATCCATTCTGGGGATTTCAAAATCGACCATACTCCCGTTGATGGAGAATTCTTTGACCTGCATCGGTTAGCAGAGCATGGCGAAAAAGGTGTACTAGCTCTCATTAGCGATTCGACAAACGCCGAGCTTCCCGGCATTACTCCCTCCGAACGGGCTGTATATCCCAATCTCGAAAAATATATCATGATGGCTAAAGGACGGGTGATTATTACCACCTTCGCTTCTTCAGTCCATCGTGTGAACATGATTCTAGACATTGCTGATAAGCAAGGGCGTGTTGTTGGGGTCGTTGGGCGATCGATGTTAAATGTTATTGCCCATGCCCGTAATCTTGGCTATATCAAATGCCGTGACGATCTCTTCCAACCCCTCCAAAATTTGCGCCATTACCGCGACGATCAAATTTTGATTTTGACTACAGGTTCTCAGGGCGAACCGATGTCGGCGCTAACCCGCATGTCCAATAGCAGTCACAAACAATTGGAAGTCCGCCAAGGTGACACGATCATTTTCTCAGCCAATCCGATTCCCGGAAATACTATTCCTGTAGTACGCACCATCGATAGATTAATTGCTCTCGGTGCCGATGTAATTTACGGCAAGGACAAGGGCATTCACGTTTCAGGACATGGATCTCAAGAAGAGCATAAAATGATGTTAGCTCTAGTCCGTCCGAAGTTCTTCTTCCCCGCCCATGGTGAATTGAGAATGCTCAAGCAGCATGCCAAGATGGCAGAGAATATGGGAATTCCTAAAGAAAATATTGTGATCGCCGAAAATGGTGATGTGGTCGAGGTTTGCCAAGACTACATGAAGATTGTCGATAAGGTTCCTTCTGGTGTTGAACTGGTCGATTCTTCCCGTGATGGGATGGTGAAGGGTGATGTATTGCGCGATCGTCAGCAGTTGTCTGGAGATGGCATCTTCACGATCGCTGTATCCGTGGGCTTTGATGGCAAGCTGGCTACGACTCCCGATATTCAACTAAGCGGCGTAGTGTTACCAATGGAACGCTCGCAGATTATTGCGGCTGTTGCCAAGGCGATCGACAACTCCTTAGCTAATTGCTGGGGTAACTTTGCCCGAAACGTCGGTTCTCTCGAAGTTGATTGGACTGGTTTACGCGGTCAACTTGAACGCGATCTCACCCGCGTTCTCCGCCAGCAAATGCAAAGTAAGCCTATGATTGTCTTCCTATTGCAAACTCCTCCAAATTCTACTCAGGCAGCTCCTGCCCCAGCCGCTAAGCCTAATGCTCTGGGCGTAACCTTAAAATCAGGTGCTGTTAAGGTGATTCCGAAGGTTGAAAATGGAAGTAATGGTAATGGCACTGCCGCCAGTGCTCCTGAGGTGACAGCGGTTGCAACTACTACAAGTACGGGTAGACGCAAGCGCACTGCTGCTGCAACGGTTTAGGTCATCTGATCGATAATTGCTCTATGTGCTAAGTAGTTAAGTATAAGTAAACTTAAAACCTAGGAGAGTGTACCGCCCGCATAGCGGGCGGTACACTCTCTGGTTTTGATTTTTAGCTATATAGTAGTCCTAATCCCAAAACCTAGAAGAGCGTAAAGACCGCTATGCGGTCTTTACGCTCTTCTAGGTTTTAAGTTTACTTATGCCTAGCTACTTAGGATTGCTATAGTTGATTTAAGATCCTAATCTTGAGATCCTAATTTTGTTATTTGGTATTCCTACTTCATGCCATCTCGATCCGCTAATTCTTCGCCGTTACATTCCTACTGGCAGAAATTTGTACCTTGGCTTGAGTCCTGTGCGATCGCTGCTTGGGGGATCGTTCTACTTAAGCTTTGGCTTGCGGGACAATTATATCTTTTAGTCCATCCCAATTATATTCCCCTTACGGTAACTGCGGGATTAGCGCTTACTGTTGTTGGTGTTGCTGAGGCTTGGCGCGTAGCAAAACGGCGACGTTACATCGGGACGACAACCACACAGCAACATGTGACATTGATCAAACCATCCTTAAGTAGCAGCTTGCTTTTGATTGTGGCGATCGCTGCTTTATGCGTCAATCCTCGACCATTTACTAGTGAAAAAGCGATCCATCGGGGCGTAATTGAAAATATTGCCGATGCTAGAACGATTCCTAAATCCTTTCGAGCTAGCAATCGTCCCGAAGATCGGACTCTCGTAGAATGGGTACGCACCATTAGCACCTATCCCGAACCCGATGCTTATAAGGGACAAAAGGTGAAGATTACGGGATTTGTTGTCCATGCTCCCGATCGCCCTGACAATATCTTTTTATTGACGCGCTTTGTCATTACCTGCTGTGCTGCCGACGTTTATCCTGTCAGTCTACCTATTAAAACAACTGAAAGCCGCTCTAATTATCTCCCTGATCACTGGTTACAAATAGAAGGGCAAGCAGATGTGGAAACTACCGATGGCAAGCGGCAATTTGTAGTCGTTGCAAGTAATATTACGCCCATCCCAGAACCCAAAAATCCCTACGACTACTAAGAACTATAGCTATCGCTGTACTAGGACATAAACCCCAAGAATTGACTGGCGGCGCTTCGCGCCGCCAGTCAATTCTTATAGCTATAAACCCCCAAAAACTGTAGCGCAAGCTGCGCTTGCGCTACAGTTTTTGGGGGTTTATATGTAGTTGAGCTTAGCCACTTACCAACAATTCTTATTGCGCTTTAAGTTACAATTTAGGTCTAGTGGTTCGCTCGCAACAAATGTCAAACATTACCCAAGAAAAAGAAAAAATAGTTGTCGGACTATCTGGCGGAGTCGATAGCTCCGTGGCGGCAGCTCTCTTGCATCGCGCAGGCTATGATGTCACAGGTTTGACGCTGTGGTTAATGCGTGGCAAGGGACAATGCTGCTCTGAGGGGATGGTAGATGCAGCGAGATTATGCGAAGAATTAGGAATTCCCCATGAAATTGTAGATAGTCGTGATGTTTTTGAACAAAGCATTATTAATTATCTCGTCACAGGCTATGCGGCAGGTTCTACGCCCCTGCCCTGTTCGCGTTGCAATAAAGCCGTGAAGTTTACACCCATGATGGAATATGCCCGCGATAAGTTGGGTATCCATAAAATTGCCACAGGACATTATGCCAAGCTCAATTTCAATTTTGAATCGGGACGTTACGAGCTGCGTCGGGCGGTTGATGACAATAAGGATCAATCCTATTTTCTCTATGAAGTAGGACAAGAGGAATTAAGCTGCTGCGTTTTTCCTCTAGGTAGTACAACTAAGGTCGAAACTCGTAAAATTGCTGCCGAGTTTGGCTTAGCCACCGCCGAAAAACCCGAAAGTATGGATCTGTGCCTTGTTGAAGCTAATGGCTCCATGAAAGCATTTCTCGATAAATACCTCACGCCAATCCAAGGCAAAATCGTTGATACCAAAGGCAACGTACTTGGTGAGCATGATGGCACATATCACTACACGATCGGTCAACGGAAGGGGCTAGGTGTAGCCGCTGCAAATCCTTTGTATGTGATTGCCCTTGATCCTGTCAAAAATGAAGTGGTGGTGGGCGATCGCTCTGAGGCTCACGATCGCGAATGCACAATCAATCGAGTTAATTGGGTATCGATGGCTCCGACAGATATTCCTTTCCCTGCGGAGGTGCAAGTACGCTATCGGACTGCACCCGCACCTGCCACCGTGATTCCCCTTGCAGGCGATCGCGCGAGGATTGTTTTTGATGAGCCCCAATTTAGCATTACGCCAGGGCAAGCGGCGGTTTTTTATCGTGATGACTTGCTCCTCGGTGGCGGATTGATTGAGTCCAAGGTCTAAATAAAAAAGGAGACTGGCTCAGTCTCCTTTTTTATTTAGGGCTTTTATAGCTGCCGCCAGTTTTGTTAGGATAAAATCAAAACCCCAAAGAGAGTTGCCGCGCGGAGCGCGGCAACTCTCTTTGGGGTTTGATGTCCTGATACAGTTGGCGGCAGCTATAGATTTTGAGTGGCGGCGTGAAGCGTTGCCACTCATGGTTTTTATATTTATTTAGGCAGTTGTTACAACTTGCTTGCGTAAGGAATTTAAGCGACGATTAGCAGTTTCATTTTTGGTATCTAGTACCAATACCTGCTCGTACATTTCGATCGCTTGCGGCAGTAACTTTTTCTTTTCGTAGGCATGACCGAGATTGTTAATTGCCGTTACATAGCCTTCTTGCAAGGCGATCGCTTCTTTATAGTTTTTGATGGCAAGATCGTATTGCTCTTGAGAAAAGTAGGAAAATCCGAGGGCATTATAAACTTCGGGGATATTATCTCCACCTTCTTTGAGAGCCTTGTTAAACAGGGTAATAGCTTGAGCGTAGAGCTTTTTCCGCAAATAGACACTACCGAGCTGATAGTAGTCCTCAGGGGTACCTTTTTCCTTTTGGAGCTTGGGCTGGAGGTCAGAGATGACATTTTCTAAGCTCCGCGCTTTCAAAATCTGGCGGATAACTAACCAGCTAACCCCAGCTAGCAGCACAACTAAGGCCCCAAGGTATGCGATCGCTAATGTACTATCCATAAATATTTACTAATTTCAATCATTTTTTAACAGAGTTTTTCTATCATTGCACTCTAGCAATTTGTTTAGGGAGTTTAAAAAGTAATTTTTAACAAAGATCGTTGATTATTCTGAAAGCTAATACTAATTCACGAAAGTGTGACAACAGGGTTTTGAACTGAAGACCAGACCCAGTAAGGGTTTTCAAAGCTCAAAATGGCTATGCCATTTTGAGCTTTGGTACAATTAGCTAGGTGCAATTAAGATGATGAGATTGGTTCGACCAATTGCAAAAAACTTAACTTTTAGTGTAAGATAGTGAATCGTGAAATTGTTTGGGCTAGTAGCTCAGTTGTATAGAGCAATCGCCTTCTAAGCGATCGGTCGTGGGTTAGAGTCCCCCCTAGCCTGTTTTGTTTATATCAGAAGGTAGCCTTCATCAAATGAAGGCTACCTTCTGTACTTGTATAGCTGTCGCCAAGTGTATTAGGACATAAACCCCAAGAATTGAGTGGCGGAGCAAAGCTCCGCCACTCAATTCTTGGGAAGTGTTGGCTCACTTCAGTGAATTAAAAAATAAACCCAGTAAGGTTTTGAGATTCCCAAAATGGCAACGCCATTTTGGTAATTGGTATAACGTGAGTTTGGGATAATTTGAAACTGGCTTTGAAAAAGGGTTTGCTATGCAAACCCTTTTTCAAAGCCCAAAAGTAAAAGCCTTGCGTAGCAAGGCTTTTACTTTTGGGCTTTGAAAATTTGCCAGCTTTACCCGAACTGACGTTAATTTACACATTTAATTCACAAAAGCGTGACAACACTTTTGTGAATTGGTATTAGAGGGCAGTTACTATAAAATAAGTGATGGTCATTTGATGACTATTTGATGACCATTTGACGGTCAATTTTTGGTCATTGCATATTCGCTAGGATTTATTTTTAGGATTCAATATTTAAACATGGGCAGTACATTCGGGCATTTGTTTCGCGTCACGACATTTGGGGAATCTCACGGTGGGGGCGTGGGGGCGATCGTCGATGGATGTCCGCCACAGTTAGAACTGAGCGAAGCTGATATTCAAGTAGATCTCGATCGCCGCAAACCAGGACAGAGCAAAATTGTTACGCCGCGCCGCGAAGACGATCGCGCTCAGATCCTCTCTGGTGTATTTGAGGGCAAAACTCTGGGCACTCCCATTATGATCTTGGTGCAGAACAAAGATGCCCGTAGTCAAGACTATTCAGAAATGGCAGAAAAATTTCGCCCATCCCATGCCGATGCCACCTATCAAGCAAAATATGGCATTCGTAATTGGCAGGGTGGCGGTCGGTCTTCGGCAAGGGAAACCATTGGCAGAGTCGCCGCAGGGGCGATCGCCAAAAAAATCCTCAAACAAGCCGCAGGGATAGAAATCATTGCCTATGTCAAACAGGTCAAGGATTTGGTCGTACCCCACATCGATCCGAATACAGTCACGATGGAACAGGTGGAAAGCAATATTTTGCGCTGTCCCGATCCAGAAATGGCAGCAAAAATGATCGACTTCATCGACAAAATCCGCCGTGAGGGTAATTCGGTGGGTGGCATTGTGGAATGTGTGGCGCGAAATGTTCCGATCGGTTTAGGCGATCCCGTATTTGATAAGTTAGACGCAGATCTTGCCAAGGCAGTAATGTCACTGCCAGCAAGCAAGGGTTTTGAAATTGGATCGGGTTTTGACGGCGTTCACTTAACTGGGCGTGAACATAACGATGAGTTTTATATGGAAGGCGATCGCCTGCGTACGCGCACTAATAATTCGGGCGGTATTCAAGGCGGAATTTCCAATGGTGAAAATATTATTCTGCGTGTTGCCTTTAAACCAACCGCCACGATTTTATTAGAGCAAAAAACAGTGTCCGTGTCAGGGGAAGAAACTACTCTCACGGGGCGAGGTCGCCATGATCCCTGTGTATTGCCGAGAGCCGTACCGATGGTCGAGGCGATGGTGGCTCTAGTACTATGCGATCGCTATCTCGCACAAAAAGCAATTTCTCTCTAAATCCTTCTAATCATTTTGTTATCCTAAAGTACAGCGCCACAAACGCACCAACCAAGTTTTAATAGTAGCTAACTCATCTAACTCATCAGTCAACTCACCGCAATGACCACAACGCCGATCGCTCCAAAAACAACAGTACAACCAAAACTCATAAATCGCCCTGATGCATTGGGACGCTTTGGGATTTTTGGGGGCAAATATGTTCCTGAGACGCTCATGAGCGCTCTTACTGAGCTAGAGACTGCTTTTTATCATTACAAAAACGATCCAGACTTTAACAACGAACTCGATGGCTACTTGCGGGACTATGTGGGCAGACCCAGTCCCCTATACTTTGCGGAGAGATTGACACAACATTATGGGACGGCTCAGATTTACCTCAAGCGCGAAGATCTCAATCATACGGGCGCTCATAAAATTAATAATGCGTTAGCACAGGTACTCCTCGCTATCCGTATGGGCAAAAAACGGGTCATTGCCGAAACGGGTGCGGGTCAGCATGGTGTGGCGACAGCAACGGTTTGCGCTCGATTTGGTTTGGACTGTGTTATTTACATGGGCGTTCAGGATATGGAGCGTCAGTCCCTCAATGTATTTCGGATGAAATTGATGGGTGCGGAAGTGCGCCCCGTTGAGGCGGGTACTGGAACTCTCAAGGATGCCACCTCCGAAGCAATTCGTGACTGGGTCACAAATGTGGTCGATACCCATTATATTCTCGGTTCCGTAGCTGGTCCCCATCCCTATCCGATGATTGTGCGAGATTTTCATGCGGTAATTGGGAAAGAAAGCCGTCGTCAAAGCCAAGAGAAATGGGGTGGCTTGCCAGATATTTTATTAGCCTGTGTTGGTGGTGGTTCCAATGCGATGGGACTATTCCATGAATTTGTGGATGAGCCTTCTGTCCGCTTGATCGGTGTAGAGGCGGCAGGTAAGGGAACGAATACCGAATTCCATGCGGCAACCTTGACCCTCGGACGCGTTGGTGTCCTTCATGGAGCAATGAGCTATCTACTCCAAGATGAACAGGGACAGGTACAGGAAGCTCATTCCATTAGCGCTGGTTTGGATTATCCAGGGGTTGGACCAGAACATAGCTACCTCAAAGATTTAGGTCGGGCGGAATACTATAGTGTTACCGATCAAGAGGCTCTTGATGCATTTCAGCGTCTTTCTCGCTTAGAAGGGATTATTCCTGCCTTGGAAACATCCCATGCGATCGCCTATTTGGAAACCCTCTGTCCACAATTAACGCCCGATCAACGCATTATTATTAATTGTTCTGGTCGTGGCGATAAAGATGTAAATACCGTGATTCAACATTTACATCTCTAATAAAAAATTACTAAGTTAAAACCCAGAAGAGCATACCGCCCGCGCAGCGGGCGGTATGCTCTTCTGGGTTTAGGTTTTCGTGAATTGGTATTACCTATAGCTATATCCCAAAAAGAGAAGTGGGCTGTGCAAAGCACAGCCCACTTCTCTTATGCCTGAGCGGAAAGCCATCGCTCTGCTTCTAAAGCAGCCATACAGCCCGTGCCAGCGGCGGTGATGGCTTGGCGATATTCGTGATCTTGGACATCACCACAGGCATAGACCCCTGCGATATTTGTGGCAGTTGATTTCCCTTTCGTAATGATGTAGCCAGTTGGATCGAGTTCGAGCTGTCCCGCAAATAAATCAGTATTAGGGGTATGTCCGATCGCATAAAATAGTCCGCCCACAGCTAAATCTCGCTCTTCGTGAGTACGCGTATCCACGATCTTCACTCCTTTAACGATTTCTTCTCCATACACATCCAGAGGGAGAGAATGCCAATGGATGACTATTTTGGGGTGAGCGAAAACGCGCTCCTGCATGATTTTACTCGCTCTCATACGCTCTCCTCGCACGAGTAAATGCACCTTAGAGCCGTATTTTGTTAAGAAAATTGCCTCCTCAGCCGCCGTATCACCGCCCCCAACGACCGCTAACTCCACCCCCCGAAATATGGGAGCGGCTCCGTCACAGACTGCACAAGCAGAAATGCCCCGATTCCAATATCGCGTCTCACTGGGTAAATGGAGGCGTTTTGCGGTCGCACCTGTGGCGATGATCAGGCTATGGGCTTGTACTTGATGCGATGTGGAGGTAATTGTAAAAGGGCGATCGCTCAGATCGATAGCAACGACATCTTCCATAATCATTTCTGCCCCGCAATTTAACGCTTGCGCCCTCATATCATGCATCAATTGTGCGCCCATAACGCCATTAGGAAATCCAGGAAAGTTTTCGACTTCCGTTGTCGTCATCAATTGTCCCCCAGGAATTCCCCCCTTTTGAAATCCCTCAAATACCAGTGGATTCAGGTTGGCTCGTCCCGCATAAATCGCCGCTGTATGCCCTGCGGGTCCTGAACCAATGATCACTAAGTTTCTAATTGGGGAATTTGCGATCGCATCAGACTTCATTACTTTGCCTCTAAATTATGAAACTTCCATTAGTCATTATCATTAATTCTGATTAACTAGCTAAGCATTAGTAAACTTAAAATCGAGAAGAGAGTATCGCCCGCGACGAGGGCAGTACTCTCTCTGGTTTCTGATTTTTAATTATGCTGAACTACCTGCTAATTTTTATATGGTAATCAGAACCAAGATTTTTGATTTAGTAAATTGCTGTAGTATGCCCCACTTAACTATTTGTAAATACAAAATACTTGGGATTTTGAGTCTAATGTAAATTGATCATCCGTTAATAATTTTTGACACTAAACTTAAGAAAATATACTTTTTATACCAATTCCCAAAATGGCAACGCCATTTTGGGAATCTCAAAACCTTACTGGTTTTAGTTTTTAATTCACAAAAGTGTTGTCACACTTTTGTGAATTGGTATTACTAAGTAGCTGGGCGTAATTAAGATCCAGATTAAAAAACTGCGGCACTCGCGTAGCATCTGGGAAACTGCTCGTTATAAGTTAAGACATAAAACCCAGAAGAGTGTTGCGGCGCTTTGCGCCGCAACACTCTTCTGGGTTTTGTTTTTGTCCTAACATAACTGGCTACTGCTATACTACTCATCCAGAAAATAAATTTGTAAGTATATTTTCCTAATGGCTATTGATTTGGAAGAAATTAGTAAGTATATCTTCCTAATTCAAAAAAGAAGTCCGTGAGTATATCTTCCTAACGGCTATGGCGATCGCAATCCTAAATCGCAATCCTAAAGAGTTTATTAATAGTTTATGAATGCTTTATGGAAGCGTATCTCAAAGGTTCATGTTTCCATAAACTCAAAAATTGACAACACATTTAAGTAAATAGGCGCAATTAAATATAAAATCTAGAAACCTGTAGCGCACGCTGCACCTGTGCTACAGGTTTTAATTATGCCCAGCTATTTAGGATTGCTATTAGCAATTCATAATATGTGAGAGGCTTCGACTTCACTCAGTCAAAGTATACCGATCGCCGCAAGAAGTCGAAGCCCTATTTCTCTCATAAATGATTTAGGACTGCTATATATGACAAAATATATCGTCACGAAAGATTTTTTGTATGATAATGGGAGAATACTTAGAAAAATGAAGCTACATTACCTCTAAATCGATTTCTAGGTCGATAAAACTATGGATATCAAGCTCATCAATATCGGCTTTGGTAATATCGTGTCCGCAAACCGAGTTGTGGCGATCGTTAGTCCCGAATCTGCCCCTATCAAACGCATTATTAGTGATGCTCGCGAACATGGTAAGTTGGTCGATGCCACCTATGGTAGAAGGACAAGAGCCGTTATTGTCACCGATTCTAGTCATGTGGTTCTATCTGCTATTCAACCTGAAACTGTTGCTAATCGTTTTGTCATCAGTAAGGAAGGGACTACGGATTAAATTTATTAAATTTAAAGCAATTTAGAAATCCTTGCTCGTCAAGGATTTTTAAATGTAATAATTCTCAATATGATTTGGATTTGACGACCTTAAAAATCGCTACAAATCACTATCGGTTTTATTTACCAATTTATCTACCAATGTGTCTGCCAATTTAATTAGGGATTTACGAAGCTTTGAGTGAAGGTAAGTTAATTGTTGTTACGGGACCGAGTGGGGTCGGTAAAGGCACTCTACTCAAGAAATTGCTAGAACGGTATGCCGATCGCTTTCATTTCTCAATTTCCGCAACCACCCGATCGCCACGTACGGGGGAAGAGGATGGTCGAGAATATTTTTTTTGGAGCCGTGCTGAATTCGAGCAGCAACGCGATGCGGGGGGATTTCTGGAATGGGCAGAATATGCGGGAAATCTCTATGGTACTCCGATCGCGCCAATTCAACGCGCGATCGCCATGGGGCAGATTGTTCTGTTAGAAATCGAATTGGAGGGGGCAAGACAGGTAGCCACATCTTTCCCCAATGCTCAACGCATTTTTATTGCGCCGCCCTCGATGCAAGTCTTAGAAAGTCGTTTGCGCGATCGCAGCACCGATAGTGACGAGCAAATTCGCAAACGTCTCCACCATGCTGAACTTGAGGTAGCCGCCGCTAACGAATTTGATCTCACAATTGTCAACGATGATCTAGAAATTGCTCTACAACAACTCGAAAAAGCGATGTTTCACGATTAGAATACACGATTAGAATATCTGTGCTGGTGTCATCGCATATATATTCTAGTTTTAGTTCATTCTAGTTTTGGTTTACCTAATGACAATGTGGAGTCTAGTAGGCGCTTTGCTGTTATCAGTTTCGACCCAAGCCCTCAATGGTCGTGAGGTGGTAACCGTTCCTCGATCGCTAATGAGCTATGTTACTCGTCCTGTTTTAGTCTCGGAGGCTAGTGCCAAGGCGCTACCTAATCCAGTGGTGAATCAAGCGATCGCGATTATGCTCGACGAACTCAAGCAGGCCGGGTTAACTCATCCCGATCAAGGGGTATGGATTCAGTCCCACGATGGCGAAATTGCCTCAGGTCGATTATCTAGCCAACCTTTGCCAACGGCTTCACTTACTAAAATTGCGACCACCTTGGCTTCGCTGCAAACATGGGGTTCTAACTATCGCTTTATTACCAATATCTGGGGCACGGGCAATCTGGGGGGTGGAATTCTCAAAGGAGATCTGATTATTGAGGGTGGCGGCGATCCGTTTTTTGTGTGGGAAGAGGCGATCGCCCTTGGCAATAAACTCAATCAACTAGGTATTAAAAGAATTCAGGGTAATCTGATTGTCACGGGTAGATTTGCGATGAATTTTGAGGCTAATCCTCAGGAAGCAGCTAATTTACTTCGTTTAGCTCTAGATAGTAGCCGATGGGAGGGAGAGGTTGCCGAGCAGTATGCGACTATGCCTGCGGGAACAATGAAACCCCAAATTACCGTTCTTGGTAATGTCCGAACTGTCCCCAATCTCTCCCCAGCGAATATTTCCACAAGTAAATTATTGATTCGTCACGCTTCACTTCCCCTCTGGCAAATTCTGAAGCGGATGAATACCTTCAGTAATAATGAGATGGCCGAGATGCTTGCCTCGCAATTGGGCGGAGGCAGACAGGTGGCGGCGATCGCCTCTAATGCTACGGATATGCCTGCTTCAGAAATTAGATTGATTAATGGTTCGGGGCTAGGACAAGCCAATCAAATTTCTCCCCGTGCGGTTGTCGCAATTTTGATGGCAGTGCATAATCGCGCTCAGGTGGAAGGCTTAACCCTTGCCGATCTCTTCCCCAGTAGCGATTGTAACTGCGGTACTATTGAAGGGCGCAAAATGCCGAAAGGAACCATCCTTAAAACTGGTACGCTCTCGGATGTCAGTGCCCTAGCAGGAGTTGTCCAGACCCAGCAGCATGGGGCAATATGGTTTGCGATCGTCAATCGTGGCGATGGCGATATTGATGCGTTTCATCGATCGCAAGATCGCGTACTCCAATATTTAGTTACGAAATGGGGCTTACCCAAGTCACCGATTCCTAGTTTTGTCGAAACCCCTTGGCGCGATAGCGATCGCAATGAGATCGTCAAGCAATGATAATAGCAATGTAAGAAATGGCGTAGCCATTTCTTACATTGCTATTATCATTGCTGTAACTTGAAAGCGCAAAGCGCTGTAAGATTTTGGTGAGTCGTCTAAATTTCATTAATCAATTGCAATAATGCATCGGTAGTCACCTTGCCACTCATATCCGTGCCTTCCAGCAAACTATCGGCAAGATCGCGCTTTTGGTGGTGCAGATCGACGATTTTCTCCTCGATAGTTCCCTTGGCGACGAGTCGATAAATGGTGACGGGGCGTTTTTGACCGATACGATGGGCGCGATCGCTCGCTTGATCTTCTACCGCAGGATTCCACCAAGGATCCATATGGATTACATAGTCCGCCGCCGTGAGATTTAACCCCGTGCCACCCGCCTTAAGACTGATCAGGAAAACATCACCTTCGCCAGCTTGGAAAGCTTCGACACGCTTTTTGCGGTCTTTGGCGGGAGTACTGCCATCGAGATATTGATAGCTAATTTTTTGGGCATCTAGATAGTCGCGAATGAGATGGAGATGATCGACAAATTGACTAAATACTAGAGCTTTGTGTTTGTTATCTAGTAATTCGTTGAGCACCTCACCAAAAAGCTGCAATTTGGAACTGGGCAAGGGAATATCGGGGCGAACCAGTTTTGTATTGCAGCAAGCGCGACGTAACTTCATGATTTCCGCTAACACTTGCAGATGCTTTTGTCCAGCATTGGCTTCGGTGCTATTGAGTTTGGCGATCGCTTCACGACGGAGGGCTTCATAAAAGGCAAGTTCTTCTTTAGTAAGTTCTACCTGTAATGTGACTTCAGTACGCGATGGTAACTCCTGTAGGACTTGGTTTTTGGTGCGGCGGAGAATGAAGGGTTGGATTAATTTTTTCAGTTGATTGCGGGCTTCACGATCCTGCGATCGCTCGATGGGATTGGCATAATTGGTATTGAAATTATCGAGGGAACCTAATAGTCCTGGATTAATGAAACGGAAAAGATTCCAGAGCTCACCGAGATGATTCTCAATGGGAGTACCTGTCGTGATTAGCTTGAAACCACTTTGGAGATTCATCGCCGCCTGCGATCGCTTTGTGGCAGTGTTTTTAATCGCCTGTGCTTCATCGAGAACGACGGTTTGCCATTCTACTTTAGCGAGCTTTTCGGCAACCTCTTCCTGCTGGAGCAAACCGTAGCTACAAATCACAATATCTAACGGCTGGAGATTATCGAGAACTTTTTGGCGATCGCCCGAACCAAACACAATGACATTGAGCGTTGGCGCAAATTTGGCCGCTTCACTAATCCAGTTCATACATACGGAGGTGGGCGCAACAATCAATGTCGCCCCTTGGGGTGCACGGGTGAGAATCAAGGCTAGGGACTGGAGGGTCTTACCTAAACCCATGTCATCGGCTAAGCAAGCTCCCACGCCCCAATGGGCAAGCCTCGCCAACCATGCAAACCCTTCAACCTGATAATCCCGTAAATCCGCCTGCAAGGTAGATGGTAACTGCGGCTCAAACTTCCGCATTTCCTTGATTTTTTTGACATGAGCCTTCCAATGCTTATCAACTTTGAGATCGTCAATTTCATCGACAAAATCTTCCAGCGCTAAGGCAGCTAGGGGATGGAACCTTGTCTCTGAACCATGTTGTTCGGACAGTCGGCGAAACTCATCTAGACGTTTGCGAAATTGATGGGTCAGGGCAATAAATTGACCATCACCAATGGGAATAAATCGGCTAGGGGTTTTATCTAGCAGTTCCAAAAGATGCTGCATATTTAACACCTTATCATCGCCCAAATGTAATTCTCCTTCAGCGGCAAACCAATCGCGGCTCTGATTGATCGACATCCGAAAATTATTAAAGTCCGCCCGATGGCTAATTCGCATTTTTTCGCCCTCTGGCCATTCCAAAATAATGCGATCGCCTAAAGCCTGCAATTCCAGTAGTAATTCCAAGCAGAACTCGGGATCGTCAATTATCCATTCGCTTTCATTATCTTCGTAATTGCCCAAGGTCGGACAGGCGGCGATTACTTCATGGGCAAGCTTTTTTTCTTCCTTCAGATTGCGAGTCGTTTGCAAGCGCTTCCCGTCAATTTCCGCAAGTACGGTTGTGCCACCTGTTCCAGGACGATAATAGGCTCCCGCATTGGCGAAAGGACGGGCTAATATAGCCACTTTCAATCCATCGCCTGCGGGTAAAATATGGACATGGGGTTTGCTATCCGATGCTACTTCCTCCGCATCACTCACACCACCGCCAATATCTGAATGCACGGTAACGATGGAGGAGATGCCATGAATTGCCGCAAGGACACGATCTTTAGCGGCAACGGGAATTTCTAAGCGATTTTTTCTGCCGATAATTTCGGTGATGCGACGGTGGGATTCATTTACCTGTGTCACCTTCAATCTGGTGGGACTTTCCTTAACAACGACAAAATTTTGACCGTCTTTTAGTTGGGGTGAAAACTCTAAAAATAGGCGATCGCCTCGACCCGCTTTCACGAGAAGTTCTGGTTCTCCTTTGACAATATCGACCCTTGTAGTTGGCGAATCTTCCCAAAATACTAGGGGATGTCCTACAAGGGCACAAATGGTATCTTCATCAAATTCGTATTGACTCTGACCGTAATATCCATGATAGGAATAAGCTTGGATATGGGCACAAACGAGTATATCTTGCGGTGTCATGTAGGGAAACTCATGGATAGATTCCTTAAGCCTCTTGATGGCGATATTCCTTCCCGCACTCCATAATCCTTTAGCATTAATTTTTTGCTCCTTGGGCTGAACCGTACAGGTTCCCTTATTAAAAGTAATCAACCATACCAACCGTTGTGGTGAGACATTAGCTGATTTTGTTTGTTCCTGCGGAGCTTTGCCAAGATTTAACAAAGCATTCAAACTTAGTTCCCAAGTCTCTTGAGGTCGAATCAAGTTCACAATGGTGGCAATTTGATTGCTCTGCCTCAATTTTTGGGCGTGTTTTTGATGGATAGAATTAGGTACAAGCTCTCCTAGTAATTCAGCCGCTTCCATGGAGAACCAATGATATCCAGCATTGACAGCTTGTTTGAGCAATGGTTCTAGGATTTTGGGCGATTCAATTCTCGCCTTCTCTGGGTTGACCCAATAGAGACAGAGGGTACTAAAAAAGGCTTCTAAACAGTGGGTTTCCGTATGATTGTGAATGTATTCGCTGCTTAGAAGATCTTTTTGAGGGATATCTCCTAGTTGAAATTTTAAAACCTTTTGCAATCTGCTATAGGTTGCTTGCAACCAATGGTTAGTCTGCCTATTCATAATGCTGGCATAGCCTTCCGCTTCGCGCATAGCTTCCGCTGTGCCATCCTGAATCAGCGCCAGTATAAAAAACAGTCCAGGTTCGCCACTCAAGTAAACTTGACGCTTGCCCGTGGCTTTTCTAATCATCTTGAGTGACTGGCGAAACTTGGCGATCGCTAATTCGCGATCGCCTTTGAGGAAATATAACCAAGCGAGGAGTTCATCATTTGATTCTTTGAAAGAAATCGGTAGGCGATCGTAGGCAGCTTGCGCTGTCTGCAAATCGGCACGTAAGAGACTTTGTTCTACTAAAACAAGTAATAATGGATCTGTACAGCGATCGCTATTTCCCTTAAATTCCCTAAGTAATAGCTTATAGGCTTCTTCCGTGGGTTTTAGCCTGAGCATTCCATTATTCAAAATCGTGTCTAATCCGACCTCATAAAACTCTAGCTTTAAGGTCTGAAACCATTCATAGTCAAAGGGATTACTGCAAACTTGATATAAAACCGTTTCTAATGTGATTTTCTGTTGAGAATAGCCATAGCGGTAGAAGTCGGCGAACTGCTTGACCACAAAGTCCATATCTTGCCGATAGATTCCAATTCTGACTTCACGGATAAACTGAGATTCATTTCTGAAAGTACGTGCATCATTTCGACCGTAAGTTGGCACAGGGATTTGGGTTTCGACCACATTGACAATTTTCTCAAATTCACCTGTTTTAACTGCGTCTCGCATGACGATATCGACCAGACAACTATGGCATTGTGTGCCTTGAGTCCGATCCAATGTGAGTAGATTTAACTTTAAAAAGCGATCAATATGTCCTTTGACACTGGTGGCTGTGAAATGTTTATTGTCTTTATCCTTAAGTCCAAGGTGAATTAAGCAATCAAAGTACTCGTTGCGATTAATTGGGGCATAGGCGATCGCAAATATTTGAATCATCTGTCGTTCCAAAGATGACAACTTGAAATAAATTGCGCTCAAGTTCTCATAAAGTTTGGCAGAATCAACTTGGAGGTCAGGCATAGCAGAGCTTGTATGGTTACTACAGAAATTCGGAGTATTTGTAACAACGGAAACCTTAAATCTGTTGTTACGAATATTTCCAAGTAATAATTGTAACAAAGAACTAGATTTCATAACAGTTTGAAGCCTAGTTTGAAGCTTATTTATCGCGTTATTTATCGCGTTATATAGCTGCCGCCAACTTTATCAGGACATAAAACCCCAAAGAGAGTTGCCGCGCGGAGCGCGGCAACTCTCTTTGGGGTTTTGATTTTATCCTAACAAAACTGGCGGTAGCTATACCAAATAGAGAAGGGCGGCGCTTTGCGCCGCCCTTCTCTATATTGGGGTTATTGCAATGCAAGCAAGGATTTCAGCCTTTCACCCAAAAAGAATGAGGTAGCGTTTAGCACCACCTCATTCTTTTTGAGATATTTTGAGATATCTAGATTTACGCGCTAAAGATTTTAATCGGTTCTAGGGGCAGTTTAATGGTTACAATACTAGATCTAGTATTTAATCAAGCATTACAAGATTTCGACTCATGGAAGATAAGTTGATGTTAATGATCCCAGGACCAACACCTGTGCCTGAACAGGCTCTGTTGGCGCTGGCAAAAGCTCCCATCGGACACCGTAGCGGCGATTTTAGCAAGGTCATGGCAGATGTGACTGCCAAGCTCAAGTGGCTGCACCAAACTACCAATGATGTATTAATTCTCACCGTAAGTGGTACGGGTGCGATGGAAGCAGGCATCATTAATTTCTTAAGCAAAGGCGATCGCGTCCTTGTGGGAGACAACGGCAAATTCGGCGAACGTTGGGTAGAAGTCTGCCAAGCCTATGGTGTAAATGCTGAAGTTATTAAGGCGGAATGGGGCAAAGCCCTCGATCCTGAAGATTTTCGCGTTAAATTAGAAGCCGACACCAATAAGGAAATCAAAGCGGTTATCATTACCCACAGCGAAACCTCGACAGGTGTTCTTAACGATTTAGCGGCGATTAACCGTCACGTAAAAGCCCATGAAAAGGCGCTGATTATCGTTGATGCGGTGACCAGCTTGGGGGCGATGAATGTTGCCATTGATGAATTAGGATTAGATGTCGTTGGTTCTGGTTCGCAGAAAGGCTACATGATTCCTCCTGGATTGGGATTTGTCGCTGTCAGTCCTAAGGCATGGGAAGCTTATAAAACAGCCAACTTGCCAAGGTTCTATCTAGATCTAGGTAAAGCTCGTAAAGATGCAGCTAAAAATTCCACTCCTTTTACCACTTCGGTGAATATGGTGATGGCCTTACAAGCTTCGTTGGAAATCATGCAACGTGAAGGATTAGAAAATATTTTTGCGCGTCATCTTCGCCATCGCGATGCTACTCGTGCGGCGATCAAGGCTCTGAATTTGGGGCTACTAGCTCCCGATGATGCGGCGAGTGCTTCGATTACATCGGTTGTTCCCCCCGAAGGACTTGATGCCGAAAAAATTCGCGCCACAATCAAGAAGAAATTCGATATTGTCATGGCAGGCGGTCAAGATCATCTCAATGGCAAGATCTTCCGCATCGGACATCTTGGCTTTGTAGGCGATCGCGATATTCTAACGGCGATCAGTGCATTGGAAGCTTCCATCTCTGCCATCGGCTATAGTAACTTTACCTACGGCGCTGGTGTAAAAGCGGCGATCGAGGTACTGAACGGCTAGTGGCTATAGCGTAGCTAAGAACCCGTAAATTTGCGCCCCGTAGGGGCGTAAATTTACGGGTTCTTAGTTTGTAATTATAGCTACAGTCACTTGAATTAGGACAAATCAAAACCCAAGAATTAATTGGCGGCGCGAAGCGCCGCCAATTAATTCTTGGGTTTTATGTCCTAGTACACTTGGCGACAGCTATATTTACGGATCGATGAAAGTGTAATTATCTGGACATCGGTATCCTTCATCCTGATTTTGGGGCTTTGAGGCAATGGCTTTCGTTGTAAGATTGCTCTCGCACATTATTAATCGGGTAGCTTTTTGTCCATTTTCTCCAGAGATCGTATAGATAATTCCCGTATAGGCCTTCAACCCATCTTTTACAGGGATAGCGCTATGCTGTAGCATTAATTCAGAGCCTTCTGTGAATAGATTGACTTTGTATGTATAAAGGTCTGAGCTTAGCTGTAGTCCAGATTTGATTTGATTGATATCGGTTGAGAATTGTCCCTTTTCTTGAAATATTTGCTGTTGCGATCGCAGAATTGCGCGAATAGAAGCTTTACCTTCGTTCTCGCGGATCGCGGCTGTGGAACTAGCCAGATCTGCTGATTTAAGTATTTTAATATCGCTATCAATGGTCATGCGATCGGAAATCTTCGTTAACTGTTGTGGTTGCCAGCCTAAGTCATCGGGGCGAACTCGATCGGGAACTGCGTTAGCTATTTTTAATAATCCATTGCGATCAACTTCATAGATCGTTTGAGTCGTGAGATCGCCAAAAACGAAGTCGAGTTGTTGGGGATTCGTATGAGGATTCGCTTTAAATTTCCCAGCGATCGCGATTTTGCCCGACGATAAATCGTTAGAAAAAATATATACATTGCCATCGATATCATTTTGGGTTTCAAAAATCGCTGTACCTATTTTGCCTCCATCGGAATTTTTAAATTCCCAAGTTCCCGCTAACTTTTGGGTTGAGGCATCTCGAACGCGATCGCTTGGGGGATTGCAGCTAACCAGTAATCCTGAAACTAGCCCTGAGGTAAAAAAGACGAAGGCGATTGATTGATGAGCAAACGCTCTCTTAAAAAATATGTTGAACATGTGATACTTAAATTAGAAACGCCATATAATCTAGACTTACTTAGCAAAATATTACAAATTTTTAGGAACTAAGTTTGGTTATGAGAAGCAATCTTGAACAATTGTATTGCGAGCATTTAGGGGAAGACAGTTTTTTAGAGTTGTTACTTATTCCTGAAGGTAAGTTCATGATGGGAACTTCCTACAAACATGAAGGTTATAACAGTGAAAAACCGCAACAGCAAGTAAATATCTCTTCATTCTATCTAGGGAAATTTCCAGTTACGCAACGACAATGGCAGACGGTCGCTCGATTGCCTGAAGTTGGCAGTGCGCTCAATCCCGATGTTTCCCACTTTAAGAATGAATTTGCGCCTGTGGATAATGTCTCATGGGCAGATGCGATCGAGTTTTGTAAAAGGCTGCGTAAGCTGACCAAAAAAGCTTATCGCCTACCCAGTGAAGCAGAATGGGAATATGCTTGTCTGGGCGGGAAATCAACTCGCTATTCCTTTGGGGAGGAAATTAGTACGGATCTTGCCAATTATGATGGTAGTCTTCAGTATGATTCTAACGCAGTTATAAAATATCGCGAGGGAACTACCCCTGTTGGAACCTTTCCTGCCAATGATTTTGGGCTCTATGACATGCATGGCAATGTCTGGGAGTGGTGTGCCGATCCTTGGCATGAAGATTATCGGGGTAGACCTGCCAATGGCTCAGTTTGGGAATTGGGAGGAGATATGCAATATCGCGTACTTCGGGGCGGCTCTTGGAAACATGATCAATGGGAATGTAGAGCGGCCAATCGGCGCAAAGACCCCTTTGTGAATTGGTACAACTACTATGGATTTCGGCTTGCGCTCTCCGCAGACCAATGACAATTCATTGATAGCAGTCTTTTGGGGTTAACCAGAAAATAAGCGCAATTCAGAAGTAGGGGAGTTCAGAAATAAATTCGCTCTTTGGAGAACGGATGGTGATATTTGAATTTGCTTGAGAACCACTAATCCTTCATCTATAAAGGATTGGCATAGGGCGGCGTTGTTACCTTTATTAAAGGTTGTTTCATAATAAACTTCGCGAATGCCTGCCGATACCACCAACTTTAAACAGGAAATACAGGGTTCTAACGTGACGTAAATACTCGCGCCATCAGTAGGAATGCCATGCTTAGCTGCTTGGGCGATCGCATTGGCTTCAGCGTGAACGGCTCTAGAGGGAAATTCTTTGCTGGCATCGCAGGTCAGAACATTGGGATAGCAATAACCTTGGGTAGTGCAATGAACGGAGCCTGAGGGCGAGCCATTGTAGCCCGTAGCTAGCACCTGCTTATCCTTGACAATTACTGCCCCGACTGGAAAAGCCAGACAGGTCGATCGCATAGCCGCGAGTTTGGTCAGCAGCATAAAATACTCGTCCCATGTGGGTCGTTGTTGAAATGCTACCTTATCGATCGATTCGGTCATGGTTAATGCAGGGAGATAGGGTTTGCAAGATGGCGCAAAATAGTTTACCGCACAAGTTATCCCCAAGCTGAAAATGGCTACGCCATTTTCAGCTTGGAAAGCCCTGACTGGGTTTGGTTTTTAATTCACGAAAGTGTGACAACACTTTATATAGCTGTCGCCAAATGTACTAGGACATAAACCCCAAGAATTGACTGGCGGCGCTTCGCGCCGCCAGTCAATTCTTGGGGTTTGATTTGTCCTAATTCAAGTGAATGTAGCTATCAAACTGCAAATATTGTTGCCGCGCTCCGCGCGGCAACAATATTTGCAGTTTGATGTCCTGATATAGTTGGCGGCAGCTATACTTAATTTTGAATTTTGAATTTTGAAATTTTTTAGTTTTGAAATTTTTTTTCTAATTTTTGACTGGCTTGAGAAAGGGAAAAACAGAATATCCAATAGATTAGAGCGACAAATAGATAGACTTCAGCATAGCGTCCGATAAACTCTGGCTGGGACAATACAGTCCGCGATATACCCATGAGATCGACTAAACCAACGATCGCTACTAAGGAAGTGTCTTTAAACAATCCTATAAACTGTCCGACAATCGCAGGAATGGAAGCTTTAAGGGCTTGGGGTAAAATGATTAAAGCAATTGTCGAGGGGATACCGAGCCCCAATGCTCGCGCCGCCTCCGCTTGCCCTTTGGGAATAGACTGTAACCCTCCGCGCACATTTTCCGCCAAATAAGCCGCACTAAACAACACAAAGGCGGCGATCGCTCTTAAAACGCGATCGATTTCCAAACCTGCGGGTAAGAATAGGGGTAACATTACCTGCGCCATGAACAAAATGCCGATTAAGGGCAATCCCCGCACAATCTCAATATACAAGATACAAAATAATTTGATGAGAGGTAGGGTGCTTTGTCTGCCTAAAGCTAATAAAACTCCTAGGGGAAAGGAGAAGGTGATACCAGAGATGGCGACGATTAGAGTGAGGACTAATCCATTCCACATATTTACATCAACGGCTGATAATCCTAAATTCCCGCCCACTAACCACAGGGATATAGGAAAAGATGCAAACCAAGCGATCGCTAAAAGGAGAGAACTTTGGGTAAATCTTTTGCTCTGTTGTCCGATGACAAAGCCAATCGCGATCGTCCCACTGATTGCCAAGGTTAAACCCCTAAAGAGGAGATCAACTGGGAGGAGGATCGCAAGGGCGATGGACAAGGCTCCAATTGCGATCGCGACTGAGCGACTAAATCTCCCCCACAACCCCCAAGAAATGCCAGCAAGAGTGCCGACTAGCGCTAAAATGCCCCATAATCGCCAAAATTCGGTTACGGGATACAGCCCTACTAAAAATAGACGCAGGTTGCTACTGACCACTGACCACTGGGCTATGGTCGTTGCCCAAATCAATGCTCCGCCAACAACTTGGTAAAGCAACCAGAGACAAAAAATTGTCAGTAAACTATTAACCCAGTTACTAAATAGATTTTTTCTCATCCATTGCCAAGGACTTGGTGCTGCTATGGTTGGCTGTCCAGTTAGGTTTTGCGTCATAGAGAGGCATCTGTATGATTTTTTGCGTGATTTGATTTACTAAGTAGCTGGAACCCAGAATCAAAACCTGTAGCGCACGCTGCGCGTGCATTACAGGTTTTGGGATTTTATATTTAATTGCGCCTAGCTACTTAGTTGTCGCACTTAGTTTTCGTACTTAGTTGTCGCTAAGTATATCAGGACATAAAACCGAAAAGAGAATTACAACGCTGAGCGTTGCAATTCTCTTTTCGGTTTAGAAGGAATTTATTTGTTATTCTCGGAAGCGGGATCGCCCTTGTAGGGTTGGGCTCCTGTAGCAGGAAAATTGTCTTTACTAGGGCTGAAAATCCTCGCGATCGCATCGCTTAAATATTCCACCGTATTCATGAATGTTTGTTTTAAGCCGTTCATAACTATCACCTTTAAGGAATATCTAGAGAACTTTATTTAGGATTATTTTCATATCCATATATATGTTAATACCTATATTGTTAGGGATCGCTGATTTTAAGCTGCCGTAATAATTATTTGAGTTTCGACATATGTCGCTATGAAATTCATTAATACCAAATCACAAAATGGCTACGCCATTTTGTGATTTTAAAAACCTTACTGGGTTTGGTTTTCAATTCCCAAAAGTGTAGCCACACTTTTGGGAATTGGTATAATTCTACTGGAACTGCGAGTGTTCTGGGATACTCTACTGTGTTGCAAAATCATTGTAGGTTCAACTATCTGGAGCAACCAAGCTATAAGGATATATTGACGTAAACATGACTCTATTAGAATTTACGATTCGACTAGTAGCAGCTTTTGTCTTAGGCTCTCTACTGGGATTAGAAAGACAATGGCGGCAAAGAATGGCTGGACTGAGAACAAATACTCTTGTGGCAACTGGTGCAGCCATATTCGTAATGTTGTCAGCATCCACCACGGGTGATTCTAGTCCTACGCGCATTGCGGCTCAGGTGGTCTCAGGAATTGGCTTTTTAGCAGGTGGCGTAATTTTACGGGAGGGTTTGACTGTACGCGGACTGAATACTGCGGCAACTCTCTGGTGTGCGGCAGCGATCGGTGCAACTTCTGGGGCAGGATTATTGATGCACGCTGTCATTGGAACAGGTATGGTACTACTTGCCAATGTGGTATTAAGACCTATAGGATATCGCATTAATCAACAGCCCCTCAAAGGTACAGAGTTAGAACTTTGTTATCGCTGTGACGTGATCTGCCGTACCAATGATGAAGCACATGTTCGTGCTCTGTTATTACAGTCAATTGAAGGTAAAAAACTCAAGTTGCGATCTTTATTTAGTGAAGATATGGCTGAACAATCTGATCGTGTTAGTGTTGAAGCTGAAATGGTGACGCAGGAACGCAACGATTCACTATTAGAGCAGGTTGTTAGTCGCCTCAGTCTAGAACCAGGAGTGCTGTCTGTAAATTGGCGAATCATTGAGCAAGAATTTGGTTAAGCGATCGCAAATTGAGTAAAGCGATACCAATTATTAAAATTTGTTATTGTTATGGGACAGTTTTGAGGGAAAATATACCTGATTGAGTACAAATTTTCTTAAGCAATTGTAACTATGGTCGCTGCACCCTCGAAACCTCAAACTCTTGAGACACTCTGCATTAACTCCATCCGCTTTTTGTCGATCGATGCGGTCGAAAAAGCAAAATCTGGTCACCCCGGTCTGCCGATGGGCGCAGCACCAATGGCTTTTGTGCTGTTCGATCAGTTTTTAAAGTTTAATCCTAAGAATCCTAAGTGGGTAGATCGCGATCGCTTTGTCCTCTCCGCAGGACATGGTTGCATGTTGCAATACTCTTTGCTCCACTTGACTGGCTACGACAGCGTCACCATCGAAGATATCAAGCAATTCCGTCAGTGGGGCAGCTCCACTCCAGGACATCCTGAAAACTTTGAAACCGCTGGTGTAGAAGTTACCACAGGTCCTCTCGGTCAAGGTGTTGGTAATGCCGTTGGTTTAGCGATCGCCGAGGCACATTTGGCGGCTCGTTTCAACAAACCAGGGCACAATATCGTTGATCACTATACCTACGTCATCCTTGGCGATGGTTGTAACATGGAAGGGATCGCTTCCGAAGCTGCTTCCTTGGGTGGTCACCTCAAGCTCGGCAAGCTGATCATGCTGTATGACAGCAACAGCATTTCCATCGACGGCAGTACCGACCTCGCCTTTACTGAAGATGTAGGCAAGCGCTACGAAGCCTACGGTTGGCACGTTGTTAAAGTTGCTGATGGTAACGAAGATCTCGATGCGATCGCTAAGGCTCTGGCTGAAGCCAAATCTGTCACCGACAAGCCTAGCTTGATCGTGGTTACCACCACCATCGGTTATGGCTCTCCTAAGAAGGCTGGTACTGCTGGCGTTCACGGTGCGGCGCTCGGTGGTGATGAAGTTGCCGCGACCCGCGCTAATCTCGGATGGGAATACGAACCCTTTGACGTTCCTGCCGATGCACTTAGCCGTTTCCGTCAAGCGATCGATAAGGGTGCTAAGGCTGAAGCTGAGTGGAACGAACGCTTTGCTGCTTACGAAAAGGCATACCCTGCGGAAGCTGCCGAATTCAAGCGGATTATGGCTGGCGAACTTCCTGAAGGTTGGGAAAAGGCTCTCGAACCCGTTGCCCAAAAGGAAACCTCAACCCGTCTGCTTTCTGAAGCTTGCTTGAATGCATTGTCTCCCGTACTTCCTGAATTTTTGGGCGGTTCCGCTGACTTGGCTCACTCCAACATGACCTATGTTAAAGGGCTAGCTGATTTCCAATACGGTTCCTACGAAGGTCGTAACTTCCGCTTTGGCGTTCGCGAACATGGTATGGGCGCAATCATGAATGGGATGGCACTGCACGGCGGTACAATCCCCTACGGTGCGACCTTCCTCGTATTTGCTGACTATATGCGTGGCGCAATGCGTCTCTCGGCACTAGCAGAAATCGGTGCGTTGTATATCCTGACCCACGACTCCGTAATGCTCGGTGAAGATGGTCCCACCCACCAACCCGTAGAAACCATCGCTTCCTTGCGTGTAATTCCTAACTCCTTGACCATCCGTCCTGCGGATGCCAATGAAACTGTGGCGGCTTACCAAGTGGCGATCGCTAACCGTAAGCGTCCTAGCTTCCTAGCTTTCACCCGTCAGAATGTGAAGAACCTCGCTGGTACTTCCATCGAGGGCGCGAAGAAGGGTGGTTACATTGTCGTTGATGCCCCTAATCCCGAATTGATCATCATCGCTACTGGTTCCGAATTAGCTCTAGCTGTGAAAGCTGCGGAAATCTTGGCTGGCGAAGGTAAGGCTGTTCGAGTTGTGTCGATGCCTTCTCAAGAACTCTACAATGAGCAATCCGATGAGTATAAGGAATCGGTACTTCCTGCCTCTGTCAAGAAGCGCGTCAGTGTTGAAGCTGGTAGCACCTTTGGCTGGCACAAGTATGTTGGCTCTGAAGGCGCTGTGATCGGTATGGATACCTTCGGTGCTTCGGCTCCTGGACCAGTTGTTTACGAGAAGTTTGGCTTCACCGTTGATAACGTCGTAGCAACTGCTCGCAAGGTTCTCGGTTAATTAATAAAGAAGTATTTCTAAAAGAAATTCTTCTCAAACAAAAAAAGCGCACATAGTGCGCTTTTTTTGTTTTTGGGTTCGCGGACAAAATATCATGAGCAAATTAGAAAAAAGCGATATTTTTGACGATCTTGAGATTTACCATTAATATTTTAGATGTTTGCCGCTGTGTCGATTTCGGGCAAATGTTTTAAATTTATGACCCAGCCGCTAGATTTTTCTAATCAACTGTTAATTGGACGCTCTTTTAAAGGACAAAATCTGGCTGGTGCAGATTTTCGGAAGGCAGATATACGTTTATGTGATTTTCGCAATGCTAATTTAGAAGGTGCAGATTTCTCTGGTGCAAGAGCAGAAGAGTTCTATTCGTTAATATTTATTAGTAGTGTCATATTTCAAGTTGTTATTCTCAACTTTTTGGCATTAATTGGTATTTATCATTTAAATATTTTTACTGACGCAATTACAGTTCTGTTTATATCTATAGTATTTGTTGTACGAGGTGTACGAAAAGATATATCTACTGGATTAGGTACAGTTGTAAACCTATCATTAGGTTCTTGGATAGTAGTATTTGCAATTCTTCTTATCTTTTTTGATGGAGGAGCTATAACTACTTTTAATAAAGGGCTTGTTTGGAATGGAATAGGATTTTGCTTAGCAGCAGTTGTTTTATTATGGTTTGCATACACCTTTTATCGGAAAGTATTTAACCAAATTATTAACGCAACTGGAACCGATTTCATAGGAGCAAACCTTAGCAGTGCTAAATTCATGGGGGCTATATTAAAAAATTGTAATTTCACAAACAGCAACCTATTTCAAACTGATTGGACTCACGCATCTTTTAAGCGATGTAAATTTTCAAACAACCTAAATAATCAAAAAGTGCGAGAGTTATGTATTTCTCGAATCGGGATAAATCAAAATTTAAGTTACATCGATTTTTCAAACCTGAACTTAATGGGAATAAGTCTTCGTGGGGCAAATTTAACAGGTGCTAAATTCTATAGATCAAATCTTAGTCAAGCAGATCTAGAAGATACTCAACTCTGCAACGTTCAAGCAATTGGAACAGATTTTACAGGTGCAGATTTGACGGGAGCTAGTATTGAAAATTGGTCAATTAATTCTGAAACAGTTTTTAAGGATGTTGTTTGTAGTCATATATTCATTGATAGTGCAAAAACAGAACGTAATCCAGCAAGTGGACTTTTTGAACAAGGGGATTTTGAAAAGCTTGTAACTCAGTCTAAAAACACTTTGGACTTCCTATTCCGTAATGGCATTGATCCTCAAGCTTTCGATTTTGCCATGCAACAACTAAAGGAGAGACATCCTGAGTCAGAAATTTCTATCAGATCATTAGAAAATCTTGGAGATAAGGTTACAAACATTTCCTTGGATATACCTCCAAATCTTCCAAAGAATTCAACACACGCACAATTTAATCAAGACTATGAATTAATGCTCAAATACTTGGATGATGCAAGAGAGAAAATAAGAGAACTTGAGCAAAAGCTCTATCGCATTGATGTAGATAGTAAATTAGAAAGAAAAGAGCTAGAAAATCAAATAGCTGTACTAAAAGCACAGTTAGAGGAAAGACTGACATCTAAAGAGCTAATAAATTCGATTTGTGATTTACTTAGCTATGGCGGATCGAAAACATCCATTAATGTTTATAACTCGCAAATCAGTGAAATTATGACAAGTAAATCAATTCAATCAGGCGGCGGCGATGTTTTCTTTACTGGCAGAGACAACTTAGGCGTTAGCGGTAAAGATCAACAAGGCGTAGCTGGTCGCAACATTAGCGGCACTGTCACCAACACCATCCAACAACTCCGCGAAACCAACCAACCCGAAGCACCACAACTATCCGATCTCCTCGAACAACTCCAAAAAGCCGAGACTGTCAAGCATTTTGTGTAAAGTCTAGAAGCTAGATGTGGAGACGATCCTCAAAGAGGATAGCAAATCGATTAAGGGCGGGTTTCCAATCGCGAATGGGCATTGTCCATTTCTTAGAAATAT